>NZ_LOHZ01000047.1 GCF_001601575.1 Thermovenabulum gondwanense | reverse complement strand
TTTTTTTTTTTTTTTTTTTTTTTTTTTTTTTTTTTTTTTTTTTTTTGATTTTTTTTTTTTTTAGGAATTTTTTGGCAAAAAATTTTTTTTTTTTTTTAAAGAAGGTTTTTCCTAAATGAAACGAATAACACGTTGTATTTTTTTTTAAAAAATTTTTTTGGTTTTCAATAGAGGAGAAATATTGGAATAATTTAAGAACAAATATGGTACAAAGCGAAAGTTTCTTTATTTTTTAGATTTACAAATGGAATTATATTTGTTAGTATATTTATTGATAATGATAATCATTTTCAATAAATATTAGAGGAGGTTTTTTAATGAACAAACAAATCAATTTACGTTCAATATTTTTATTAATTATTATGTCAACTTTATTAATTGCAGGTTGTACAAAAACAGTACAAGATAAAGCGCCTTTAGAAAATAATAAACAAATAGTCAATGTATATTCAGACAGATATTATGACGCTGATAAAAAACTTTATGAAGAGTTTACTAAAAAGACAGGAATTAATGTAAATGTAATTCAAGGCAAATCAGATGAACTAATTGAAAGACTTGTAAGAGAGGGACAAGATGCGCAGGCAGACATTTTAATTGTATCAGATGCCGGAAGGCTATATAAGGCAAAGAAGGAAGGGTTATTACAATCATTTAATTCAGAAATTGTAAATAACAATATACCACAAAATCTAAGAGATAAAGATAATACTTGGACTGCTTTAACGGTTAGAGCAAGAGTCTTAGTATATTCAAAGGATAGAGTAAAACCAGGTCAATTATCAACTTATGAAGCTTTAACAAGCCCTGAGTGGAAGGGAAAAATTTTGATCAGATCATCAACAAATACATACAATCAATCACTTTTAGCATCATTGATCGAGATTAACGGAAAAGAAAAAGCGAAAGAGTGGGCCAAAGGATTGCTACAAAACTTTGCAAGAGAACCACAGGGAAATGATAGAGATCAAATTAAAGCAGTTGCATCAGGCGTTGGAGATGTAGCTATAGTTAACACTTACTATATTGGAATAATGCTAAATTCACAGGATCAAGAGGAAGTAAACGCTGCAAAAAAAGTTGGAGTTTTCTTCCCAAATCAAGAAACAACAGGAACGCATATTAATATTAGTGGGGCTGGTTTGACAAAAGCAGCAAAAAATAAAGAAAATGCGATAAAGCTGATAGAATTTTTAACTTCAGAAGAAGCACAAAAATTATTTACAGAAATAAATTTCGAATATCCTGCTAATCCAAGAGTCGAAGCGTCAAAACTATTAAAATCTTGGGGGGATTTCAAAAAACAAAATATAGAACTTACTAAACTTGGTGAACACAATAAGCATGCCGTAGAAATATTTAATGAAATAGGATGGAAATAATAAAACAAGGGCCCTCTAATGGGCCTTTGTTTATAAAAAAGTACGATTATAAATAAAATTTTTTAATGGCTTATGATTCTTCCTTGAACAATACCACCACATATTGGTGCCTACACATATAATGGAATTTTAAGTTATACAGGAACAGGAGATATCCAAACGATATTGCGTAACTTTTTTATCTGCCGTATTCTCTTTTGAGTAATACTACCGTCTCCACATGATGTGTATGCGGGAACATATCAACAGGTTGAACAATTTTGGTCTCATACCCCATATCCTTTAAAATGCAAAGATCCCTTGCAAGGGTGGCAGGATTGCAGGAAACATATATTATTTTCCCCGGCTGCATTTTTGATATCGCAGAAAGCACCTCTTTTTCGCAGCCCTTTCGCGGAGGATCTACCACTATAACATCCGGATTTATGCCTTGTTTGGCAAGTTCGGGCATTATTTTTTCCGCTTCCCCCTCTACGAATTCGGCATTTTTAATACCGTTATTTTTTGCATTTTCCCTTGCATCCCTCACCGCATCCCCTACCACTTCAATACCTATCACCTTTTTTGCTTTATTTGCAAGGCAAAGTGCAATAGTCCCTATACCGCAGTAAACATCCAAAACTGTTTCACTACCTTTTAAATCAGCAAATTCGACAACTTTATCGTAAAGCACCTCGACCTGAACTGGATTTACCTGGAAAAAGGACGGAGGAGACAAGGAAAACCTGATATTTCCTATATTTTCTTTTATGGTTTCATTGCCGTAAATCAACAGGTTTTTTTCTCCCAAAATTACATTTGTCTTTTTTGCATTCACATTTAAATAAACCGAAGAAAGGCCCTTTACTTTCTTTTTTAATATTTCGATAAGCTCCGTCTTATGAGGAACATCCTCCCCGTTTATTACAATAACCACCATTACTTCCCCTGATTTAAAACCATGACGTGTAACAATATGCCTTACAAGACCTTTGTGTTTTATTTCATCGTAAATGGATATATTGTACCTTTCAAGCCATTCCTTTACCGCTAAAAGAGCTTCATTACTTTGCTCGGACTGAATCGGACAATAATCTATTGGGACAATTTCATGCGACCTTTTTTTGAAAAAACCCAGTACCGGTAAATTGTTTTTATTTCCCACGGGATATTGGGCTTTATTTCTATAATTTAAAGGATTTTTCATACCTATGGTGTCATTTATTTGTGGAAAAACCTTTCCTATTCGATGAAGGCTATCCTCCACTATGCTTTTCTTAAAAATCAGCTGTCCTTCATAGGAAAGGTGCTGTAAATCACATCCCCCGCAGATTAAAGCATGGGGACAAAAAGGCTCCCGCCTGTATTTGGAAAAATTAATGATCCTTTTTACTTTCGCAATTGCATAGGATTTTTTAACTTTGGTAACTTCAGCTATTACTTTTTCTCCAAAAATTGCCCCTTCCACAAAAACCGTAAGTCCATTTAGATGTGCAATACCCTGCCCCTCGTGAGCCATTTTTTCTATTACTGCTTCAAAGGTTTGTCCTACTTTTATTTCGTACAATTGAAAATTCCTCCTTTAATTTTTTGAAGGTCCCTTAATTTTAAGGCCGTTAAAATTATTCTGCCTCAATGCTTCGTAAAGCACTATTGCAACTGAGTTGGAAAGATTAAGAGACCTGGCGTCGTCTACCATGGGAATTCTGAGAGTATAATCCCAGTTCCTTTTTAATAATTCCATGGGAAGCCCTGCGGTTTCCTTTCCAAATACAAGGTAATCTCCCGGTTTAAAACTTGCTTCCGTATAGCACCTTTCGGATTTGGTGGTTAAAAAATACATAGTACTTCCTTTATTTTTTTCTTCAAATTCCTGATAATTTTCGTAATATTTTACATTTACGAGGTGCCAGTAATCAAGACCCGCTCTTTTTAAGTATTTATCCTCTAAGGAAAATCCCAGCGGTCCTACCAGGTGAAGCACCGCACCAGTCGCCGCACAGGTTCTTGCAATATTCCCGGTGTTTTGCGGAATTTCCGGTTCAACTAAAACTATATTAAACAACTTTATTCCTCCCGTATCTCATATTGCATTCTTTTTCTATTTTCAAAATAACACAATTTATCAAAACCAAAACTTTTAATATACTTTACGGCTTTTTCAAAATCCTTACCCACATCTTCAGGGCAGTGAGCGTCTGAATTCAGTATTACTGGAATATCGAATTTAGAAAAATAATACATTAAATCCTCCGAAGGGTATATTTCCTTTACGGGTTTTCGAAGCCCCGCCGTGCTCACTTCTATACACATATTCTTACTTTTTATTTCCTCTGCAAGATTTCCGTAAATATTTGATAAATCAGCCTTTGACCTGTAATTAAATATTTTCACCAGGTCCGGATGGGCTATGAAATCAAAAATTCCTGATTTAACCGCCGAAATCAAAGTAATATAGTATTCTTCATAGACCTTATCTATGTCCCTTCCTTCCCAATCCTTTATCCTTTCCGGGTTGTCAAAACCGAATTCCGAAAGCCAGTGAACGGAACCAATTACAAAATCAAAAGGGTAATCTTTGATAAATTCCCTTATTATTTCTTCATTTTCCGGAAAGTAGTCCGCTTCGATACCGAGTTTCACAGGAAATCCTTCTTTTTTTGCTTTTTCAATTAATGAAATATATTCTTCAATATCCTCCGTCGCCCTTTTTTCATGCCATTCGTTTCGGATAGGACCACCCTTCCAAATATTTTTTGCCTGAACGAATCTATAAATATGTTCGGATATGCCTATTTCTTCAATATTTCTTTCTTTTGCCTTTTCAATAAACTTTTTTAACCATTTCAGGGTATAAGGACCCTGTTCAATATGTACATGAAAATCTCTATAACTCATTTCCCAGACTCCTTTTCTTTTTTTCTACTATTATTAAAATACCAAAAAAATGATATAAAATAAAAGTAGAAATTGACTTTATGGCGGTAAAATAATAAAATAAATTTATAGAATTCCTATCATTTTAGTAGGAATTAATTTTTAATAAGGGGGAGTCCTTTTGCTGCTGCCAAAAGAAAAAATTAACAGGTTCCTGAGGCATATAATCATGCCGGAAATAAGTGGGCCGGGCCAGAAAAAATTAATAGAATCAAAAGGGCTTGTGGTTTCTCCTTCTCCAGAAAGCGCAATACCATTAGTTTTTTACCTTGCAGCTCTGGGTATTGAAAATTTATACTGTTATTTTAAAAGTTATGACGAATATTATTTCTTTTTAAAGGAAAACTTGAAGGATTTCAACCCTGACCTTAAACTTTTCTTTTTAAGTGAGGAGGAAATTGAAAGCAGTATCGATGAATTAGATTTTTGCGTTTTCTTTGACGAATTTTTTGTCCCGGAAAAGTTCAAAGAGGTGCCGGCAGTTTTTGCTTTAACTTCTCCCTGGAGGGGTATAATTAAAACATCAAAGGGTGCCACATTTCTGGAGGAGGAAGATTTGCTATTTCCAGAATCCCTGAAAAAAATAAGTGAAAATTCTCCCGGAAAAATTTTATCCCGATGTTTTTCAGGAGCAATTTGTTCCATAGAAGCAGCCAAGCTGGTATTGAAAATAGGAAAGACCCTTGATTCCCCCCTTTATTACGACCTTTTAAATATGGATTTTACCAATACCTTTGAGCCTGTTAATACTGAAGAACCGGCATTATTTGAAGAAAATAATTTTTATGAACTTCTTTCAAAGGCAAAAGTCTTGATAGTTGGCACCGGCGGACTCGGTTCGCCCGCTGCCCTTGCCCTTACCTTGGCTGGAGTTGGCACCATCGGTCTTGTGGATAGCGACAATGTAGAAATCAGCAATCTCAACCGGCAGATTTTACATTCCACTTCAAGGATAAATATGCCAAAGGTGGACTCAGCAGAAATTTTCTTGAAAAAATTAAACCCAAAAATAAATATAATAAAATACCATACCCGATTTACTCTGGAAAATTCTTTAGAAATAGTAAAGGATTACGACGTAGTGATAGATGGTGTAGATAACCTTCCTACGCGATATCTTTTAAACGATGTGTGTGTAATCAGTAAAAAGCCCCTTGCCGAAGCGGGAGTATTGCGTTTTGAGGGGCTCGGGATGACAATTGTCCCCGGTAAAGGGCCATGCTACAGGTGTGTATTTCCAAAAATGCCGCCTGCCGGCAGCATTCCATCCTGTTCCGAAACCGGTATCCTTGGACCCGTACCCGGTGTTTTGGGTTTTATTGAGGCTACCGAAACGGTGAAAATTATTACCGGAGCCGGTAAGCTCTTAAAAGGAAGGCTTGTATTTTTTGATTCTATGGATCTTGACTTCAGGACACCCGAAATAAAAAACAACCCGGAATGCCCCGTTTGCGGTCAAAATCCATCCATAAAAGACCTTAAAGGAGAATACGGGTTTATATGTGAAAATAATAATATTGAGAGGGAGGATTAAATGGAAACGAAAATTTTTGAAATAAAAGAATCCATCCTGGACCTTATAGGCATGACACCTATGGTCAAGCTAAACAGGCTATCACCTGCAGGTGGGGCCACCATAGCAGCAAAGCTGGAATCCTTTAATCCTGGAGGGAGCGTAAAGGACAGAATTGCATATAGCATGATACTGGATGCGGAAAAAAAGGGGCTTATAAAGCCCGGGGATACCATTATAGAACCTACCAGCGGAAATACCGGTATAGGCCTTGCAATGGTTTGTGCGGTTAAAGGATATAGACTTGTTCTGGTAATGCCTTCTTCCATGAGCATAGAAAGGAGAAAAATATTGAAAGCCTACGGTGCGGAGCTGGTACTTACTCCTGCGGAACTGGGTATGAGAGGAGCTGTTGAAAAAGCGCTGGAAATCTTAAAGGAAAATCCGGGCTATTTCATGCCTCAGCAGTTTGAGAACCCTGCAAACCCTGAAATTCACGAAAAAACTACGGCCTTAGAAATACTCCATCAAACCGGAGGAAAAATTGACGCCTTCGTGGCCGGTGTGGGAACCGGTGGAACTATTACTGGAGTAAAAAAAGTCTTAAAAGAAGCAATCCCGAACATTAAAATATTTGCAGTGGAGCCAGAAGCCTCACCGGTATTATCCGGCGGAAAACCGGCACCTCATAAAATACAGGGAATTGGCGCCGGGTTTATTCCAAAAGTCCTTGACCTTAACAATATTGATGAGATTATAAAAATCAGCAATGACGATGCCTTTTTCTATGCAAGAGAGCTGGCATTAAAGGAAGGTATTCTGGCAGGAATTTCCTCCGGAGCGGCAGTTGGCGCTGCAATAAAAGTGGCCAAATCATTAAAGCCGGGCAATCTGGTAGTTACCGTGCTTCCCGATACGGGTGAAAGATATTTAAGCGTGGAGGGACTCTTCCCATCGGAATAAAAAATAATAAAAAATAATAGGAAGCTTTTTTGAGCTTCCTATTATTTTTTTACTTTTTATCATTTACAATTTCTTTAATTTTTTCTCTGTAGGTGTCCAAGGAAGTGGCGATGCTTTCCTGAGAGCTGACGATCTGTTTTAGCACATTAGCACCTTCCGACAATTCCTCAAGGTTTTTTCTTATATTTAATAGGGTCTTCGTAATATTAGAAGTAGCGGTTGCGGAAGAATTGGTAAGCTTTCCAATTTCCTGGGCAACCACCTGAAAGCCCTTACCGTGCTCCCCCGCTCTTGCCGCTTCAATAGAAGCGTTAATTCCCAGAATTTTAATCATGCTCGTAATATCGTATATAGTTCTTATTATATCATCCGTCTTTTTAATATCTTCCATGGAACTGGCAATTGAATCGGAAAAATCGTTAAAGGTTTTGGTGATGAGTTTAGAAGAATTATTTAATGAATTTATATATTCCGACAAATTTTTAAGCATTCCTTTCAGGTTTTCTAAGGAATCCGATAATTTTTGATTGAGCATATTTTGATGTTCTGAAAGCATTGCAATCAGCCTTGCCGCACTCGAATCGATAATATGGGTTTCCTCATTTTTTTCTGCATTGATTGTGTCCCTTACTTCCTGTCTTCCTGTTAATTCAATTATAACCTCGGGTTTTTCCTTTAATATTTCTCTGCAATCGAAAAAGGTTTTTATCCCCTTTTCCTTTGCCAATTTAATACCCGGTGCTTCTACATTTACATCACAAATTCCTACTATTTCCACATCTTTAATCTCAAGAAGAGTTTTTAAAAAATTAGTGCCCCCTCTTCCGGCTCCTATTATTCCGACTTTCAATCTATCTCCCCCGTTACTAAAATAAAATAGCAATATTTTCTATTCTACAAAAAAGTCAATAATCCTTTCAAATTTATAAAATAAATTTTTCAAATTATATATATAGAAAATTAAATGTACAAGTATAGGCATTACTTTCTTTTTTCTAAGCATTTCCGTTATAATTGCCGTAAGGATAAGAGCTTTTTTAAAAGGATTATTTTCTTTTTTCACTTATTGTAAATATTCATTTATAAATCTTTCGTCCAATCTAATCTGAACCTCCTCGATCAAATTTCATACAAATTATTCTTATTGAACTTCACAAAATTTGATAAAATATATTTTGCCTGTAAATAAAATTTAAGGAGGACATAAAATGGATATTTCATTAATCTTTATATTCGTCCTTTTAGGTATTATCATCGCATTACAAATATTTTCCATAACCTCAAAAAAAAGGCAGGACCCGGAACTTATCAAAGCGCTATCCACCCTTGAAAACGGTCAAAAGTATCTGGAAAGTTTGATAAAAGAAGACATTAAAAACAGCAAAGAAGAGACGGCAAATCTGGTCAGCAATTTAGGAAACACTATTTCGATAAATATCAACAACATGAATTTAGCACAGCAAAACCTGATTAAAAATTTTTCCGATACCGTTTCTTCCTTGGCTGACAAAACGGAAGAAAGGTTAAATAAAATGAGGGAAACTATTGAAGCAAAACTGAAAGAAATACAGAACGAAAACAGTACAAAGCTTGAACAAATGAGGCAGGTGGTCGACGAAAAGCTGCAATCCACCCTTAACGCCAGAATATCCGAATCCTTCCGGCTGGTCAGCGAAAGACTGGAGCAGGTACATAACGGGCTCGGGGAAATGCAAACCTTGATGAACGATGTGGGCAGCCTAAAAAAAGTGCTATTCAACATTAAGACGAGAGGAATCCTTGGAGAGGTTCAATTAGAAGGGGTAATCGAAGACATTCTGGCACCCGGCCAGTTTGAAAAGAACGTGAAGGTAAACCCTCAAAGCAATGAAGTAGTCGAATTTGCAATAAAGATCCCCGTTGAAAACGGCTCTTTTAAAAACTATATATGGCTTCCCATTGACGCCAAATTTCCCATGGAAGATTTTGAACGATTGGTTGATGCGGAAGAAAGATGCGATTTAGCAGAATGCGAAAGATTAAAAAAAGATTTGGAAAACCGTATAAAGCTGTGCGCAAAGGATATTAAGGACAAATACATAAATCCTCCTCATACCACCGATTTTGCCATAATGTTTTTACCTGCTGAAAGTCTCTTTGCTGAAATTCTAAAAAAGCCGGGCTTTATTGAAAATATTCACAGGGATTATAAGGTTTTGATTACCGGTCCTACTACCCTTTCCGGCCTTTTAAATAGCCTGCGACAGGGTTTCAAAATGTTTGCTATAGAACAAAAAGCGGAAGAAGTGTGGAAATTATTAGCGGCAGTTAAATCCGAAATTGGAAAATTTGGCGAACTTTTAGATAAAGTAAATAAAAAGCTTCAGGAAGCGCAGAACGTGATAGAAAGCGCTTCTAAAAGGACTCGCTCTATAGACAGGAAATTAAAAGATGTAGAAGAAATTACTCATGAGGAATCCCAGGAGATTCTTTCCCTCTATGCTTTCGTAGAAGAGGAAGAATAAGAAAATTAAAAGGGCATATAGCAATCTACCTTGCACCAATACTGATAGCTTATTACCCAACCATGATCTTCCGACCATGATAGAGCAGTTCACCACCAGTACTGATGGGCCGTTCGACCACTTAGGATATCTACGCACCTGCATGCAACCTCTCGGCTGCATACAAGCGCATGAAATAGTGGCCAGCTAAATCATAAACAAAAAGTTTCAATACCCTAAGTGATCTTAGCTCGACCCTGCATGATAGGTTGGAACCCTGCTGCAATCAAAAAATCGACTGCAGCAAAGCTTTTCCCCACCATGCAAGATCTGCCCTCCGGCTGCATGCAAGCCGATGAAGGCCTGCATGCAACCTTTGGTCGACCCATATACGACCCTTATCGGATCATATATGAGTCTTAGCTCAACTGCTACATACCCTTTACACTATTTATTGTTACCTAAAAAAAATTTAATATGCAGTAATTTTTTAGCAATATTTGTTAATAATATTAAAAATTTCATAAAAAAGCTGCGGTTTTTGCCGCAGCTTTCATTTTTTATGATTTTGATTAAATTTATAATTATTTTTGCTGGTATTTTATCAGGTTTGACATCGTTACATATACTCCGCCTAAAATTACAACCCACGCTAAAAGCATAAATCCGAGAGCTCCACCGGACATTTATATTTCCTCCCCTCTATGCCTTGTAGGCCTTTTGGGCTGCTGCACCGGGACCATATTTTTTCTGAATGGTGGTATAAGCTTCAATAAACCCAATAATTAATATGGCAAAGAGTAATAACCTTGCTCCCTGCACCCATGGGACCAAATTGGGCATCTTTTCTACAAAGCTGGGTACCCATCTGAAGTATCCGTCCTTGATATAGCTCCTGGTAGAAAATACCAGAAGGATTGCGATTGCCAATGGCGTTACCCATTTTATCATAATATTGAAAAACGCGGAAGAAATCTTCCAGTAGCTTCCTCTGTTCACTTCTTCTAAGGATTTCTTTTCTCCAAACAGCCATCCTACCACAAATACTTCCAGTAAACCTACAACTACCAGGAAGTAAGAACCTACCCAGTTATCAAGTTCAGTAAGGAAAACAAGTTCCGCAGTCTTTGTTAAAACAGGTTCGAGAGCTACGGGTAGACCGATTATTATATAAAGAGCAAAGATAAGCCAGGAACCTACCCTTCTTGGAATATTCAAATCTTCTTCCAGAAGGGCTATCAGGTAGTTATACATAGCTATGGCCGATGTAAACCCTGCAAAGAAAAGTATTAAGAACCAGAAAGCTCCGAAAATCTGCCCTGCAGGCATCATTCTGAATACATTGGGTAATGCAATGAATGACAAACCTACCCCCGACTTTATACCATCAGTTCCAAGGAAGGTGTAAGCAATCGGTATAGCAATGCTGCCGCCCAATATTACCTCCGCAAACTCATTCAAAAATACCGTAGCGGTTGCAGAAAGTACTATATCGTCATCGGGTTTTAAATAAGATGCATAGTTTTGAATAATACCCATTCCGAGGGATAGGGTAAAGAATATTTGTCCTGCCGCAGCCAGTGCGGACTGCCAGCTAAGTTCATTCCAGTGAGGGCTCCAGAGGTAATCAAGTCCCTTTAACGGCGACCAATCGGGATTTACAGGGGTGCCAAGGGTTAAAGCCCTTATAATCAATATGAATCCGAGAACATACAATGATGGCATCATGACCTTTGCCCAGGCTTCAATACCCTTTTGAACTCCTCGGGTTAACGCAAGGCCAAGAAGGAAAAGAGCAATTACCCAGAATGTAATCGAAAGACCCGGCGTCTGAATGTAGTTTACGAAAATTTCTCCCGTTGATTTTGCTTTGTCCATATAACCGCCCGTTAATGAAAGGTAAGAATAACCAAGAGTCCAGCCTATGATCTGAGTATAATAGGCGTTTACAAGGCTAACTACGGAAAATACAAGCATTCCCACTAAAGAACCGAGTATAGCTGCAGTTGTATGTGAGGTCCTTTCCTTGGACTGCAGGTATACCATGCAGCCTACCGTCCCATGTCCGTACTTACCGCCGTACCTTCCCTGCATCCATTCCACATACATGATAGGAATGCCAAGAATTATAAGTGCTGCAAAATAAGGGATCATGAATGCGCCGCCGCCGTTTTTTGCGGCCTGGTACGGGAAGCGCCAGAAGTTTCCAAGGCCTATAGCGTTTCCCGCCATAGCAAGAATAAGTCCGAGTTTTGTTCCCCAGTTCTCTCTACCTTCTGCCATAAAAAACCTCCCCTTATTAAAAAATTATTTTTTAATTTAAAATGTTAAAAAGTTGTTTATTATTATACATTAAATCTTCTAAATTTACAATACATGATTTATTATGCGAAATAATCACTTTTTTTATATTATACTATAAATTTTTCTTTATTTATAATTTTCTGTTGTTTTACGATAAAAAAATAAGGTAAAATAAATTAATGATTCTAATCTAAACCAATTTATGTCCGAGTTTGAAAGCTTTTACGTTTATCTCAACATATTTTTCCGGTACCACCTCCTCAATAACTTTTACAAATTTCTCCTCGTCAAAGGACATTACTTTTGCCAATGCCCCGGTTAAAATGATGTTTTGAACTCTGACATCGCCAAGCTCCTTCGCTTTTGAAACAGCATCTATGATTAATGCATTTTTAATATTATTTTTTACAAACTCCGTTATATTTTCGGGATATTTTTCCTTCCCAGCAAGTACCGTAGAAGGTGGTATTTCTAAATCGTTTAAAATTAATGTTCCATCATTGGATAGGAAATCAATATAACGAAGTGCCTCCAATTTTTCAAAGGCGAGCAACACATCGGCTTTCCCTTTTTCTATAACCGGAGAATACACTTTTTCGCCGTATCTGATCTGGGTGACGACACTTCCTCCCCTCTGAGCCATTCCATGAATCTCCGACATCTTCACATCAAACCCGTGCTCTATCAAAGCCCGGGTTATTACTTTGCCTGCAAGTATGGTCCCCTGCCCGCCTACGCCGGAGATGAAAATGTTCTTTACCGTCATCTTTCTTCACCCGCCTTTTCTATTGCATCAAAAGGACAAACTTTAGCACATACAGAGCAGCCTACGCAGCTCAATGGGTTTATTATTATTTCTTCCCCGTGAATCTGAACCGCAGGGCAGCCTACCTTCAAACACATCTTGCATTTTTTGCATTTTTCCTGATTTACTTTATAAAGCCCCTTGGGCCCTTTTCCTTTTAACAATGCACACGGCCTTCTTGCTATTATTACCGACGGTTCGGTTTTATTATTTGCCGCAGCCTTTATAGCATTTTCCACAGCACTTAAATCATAAGAATCTACCGTATAAATGTTCTTAATGCCAAGAGCCCTGCAGATTTCCTCCAATGAAACCGCATAGGCAGGTTCATCTTTGGCATTGTATCCGGTTCCGGGATGGTGCTGGTGTCCGGTCATGGCAGTTATACTGTTATCTACGATCATGGTAATGGTATTGCTGTTGTTATATACCACATTCATGAGCCCCGTTATGCCGGAGTGCAGAAAGGTTGAGTCCCCAATCACGCTTATTACGAGCGGGCTTTCTTTCCCTTCCTGTTCGTATGCTTTTTTAAAACCGTGCCCCATACCGATGCTGGCGCCCATGCACAGAATACTGTCAATTCCCTCCAAAGGCGGTAAAACACCCAGGCTGTAGCAACCGATATCGCTGGTAACTACCGCCTTCATTTTTCGCAAAACATAAAACACTCCTCGATGCGGGCATCCGGCACACAATACAGGAGGTCTCATGGGCAGGTTTTCCAGGGGTTTATAGTAAACCTTTGCCTTACCCGCTCCAAAGGCTTCCCGGATTATTTCGGGAGAAAGCTCTCCAATTCCCGGAATTATCTCCTTTCCAGTAATATTTTTATACCCCATGGCTTTTATGTGGTTTTCCAGATAAGGATCAAGCTCTTCCACCACATAGACCTTTTCGAATTTATTTACAAATTCCGAAATTAACTTTTCGGGCAGGGGATAGGTCATTGTTAATTTCAAAATACTTACATCATCGCCGAAGACTTCTTTTACGTATTGATAGCTTATACCGCTGGTGATAATGCCGAATTCTTTAATACTACCCCATTCAATTTTATTGTACGAAAAACTTTCGCTGAAATCTTTTAAAGCCTTTAATCTTTCTTCTAAATTTACTCTCCTTCTTTTTGCGAATCCGGGAATCATAGCATATTTTTGTGGATTCTTTTGATAATCCAGCTGTTCCCTTTTTACTCTCTCTCCCAGCCGGACAATCCCCCTGCTATGGGCAATCCTGGTTGTAATTCTGAATAGAACCGGGATATCGTATTTTTCACTCACTTCCAGAGCTATGCCAATAAGGTCTTTTGCTTCCTGACTATCCGAAGGCTCAAACATGGGAATCCTGGCAAAAGGAGCATAGTTTCTATTGTCCTGTTCATCCTGCGAACTATGCATACCGGGATCATCGGCACTCACAAGCACCAGTCCACCATTTACCCCCGTGTAAACAAGGGTAAACAACGGATCCGCTGCTACATTTACCCCTACGTGTTTCATAGAAACTATGCATCTGGCTCCCGCAAGGCTCGCACCCGCAGCCGATTCTAATGCGACTTTTTCGTTAGGAGCCCATTCTGCATGTATTTCTTTGTATTTTGCTATATTCTCGAGAATTTCGGTACTGGGAGTACCGGGGTATGCAGAAGCAAAGCTTACGCCGTATTCGTATGCCCCCCTTGCTATTGCTTCATTTCCGGTTAAAAATTCTTTTTTCAAATCTTTCCACCCCTCTTTACTAAGCATGCCAGAGCAATTGAAGCAAGTTTTGAAAAACTGCTATCTGCCCTGGAGGAAAGGACTATGGGTGCCTTTGCACCCAGGACGATTCCCGCCATCGCTCCATTTGCAAGAAAGGATAAAGATTTCCCCAGGGCATTTCCGGCTTCGATGTCGGGAACGAGCAGAAGATCCGCATCACCGGCTACCGGGCTTTTTATCCCTTTATGGATGGCGGCATCTTTATTTACCGCATTGTCAAGAGCTAAAGGTCCATCGATTATGGCTCCCTTTATTTGATTTCTTTCCGCCATTTTACTTATAATCGCCGCATCCACGGTCGCGGGCATTTTTAAAGATACGGTTTCCACAGCGCACAGCACCGCCACTTTGGGTTTTTCATAACCCAAACAACGAAGGGCAAAAATTGCATTTTGCAAAATTGATATTTTCTCTTCCAGCGTTGGTGAAATATTCACTCCTCCATCTGTTAAAAATAATAATTTGTGGTAGGAATTGACTTCGAAGGCTGCCATGTGGCTAAGTAGTTCTCCCGTTCTGAGCCCTGCTTCCGGGTCCAGGACTGCTTTCATAAAAGCGGCGGTGTCTATAAGCCCTTTCATAAGCACCTCTGCGGCATTTTGGGAAACAAGATTTACTCCTTGCTTTGCTGCTTTCTCGACAGGGCAGTCTAAAATCTCATCTTCTTCAAGCTTTAAACCTACCTCTCCAGCTTTTTTTAATATATCTTTTTTTTCCCCTACCAGTATGGGTTTAATAAAGCCCATTCCTTTGGCATCCCTTATAGCTTCCAGTACAGGTTCGTCCGCTGCCTGAATTACGCTTACCTTTACGGGGGGAAAGGCTGAAAGTCTTTCAAATATCTCCTTAAAGTTTTTAATCAACGTAATCACCCCCGTATACCTGCACTTTTTCTATTCCGTTGATTACCCTTAATGCGGCTTCCGCAAGCGCCAGCATTTCTTCTTCCCCGGGAACCCTTTCTACTTTTGCTATAAAACCCACCCTTCCCCTAATCTTTTCGCAAATGTATTCGGATTTCGCTATTCCGCCGGTAAGGATAATGTAGTCCACTTTCCCTTTCAAAACCGTTGCCATTTCCCCGATTGTCTTGGCTATCTGATATATCATAGCTTCAAGAATTAGCCTTGCCCTGTTATCTCCACTTTTAGCCCTTTCTTCAACTTCTTTTACATCCTTTGTTTCAAGATAGGAATAAATTCCTCCTTCTTGAATAAGCTTTTTGATCATTTCATCCTTCGTGTATTTTCCGGAATAACATAGTTCCACCAGCTCCAGTATCGGAAGGCCGCCGGCTCTTTCGGGGGAAAATGGGCCTTCGCAGTTGGCGCTATCCACATCAACCATGCGCCCTTTCCTGACGGCTGCTATTGAAATGCCACCGCCGAGATGCGCAACAATAAAATTTTTTTCTTTAAAGGAAAAACCGTATTTTTCTGCGGTAGAAAAAATGACCCTCCTTATATTCAGAGCGTGGGAAAGGCTTTTCCTTTCAATCCCTGCAAGACCAGAAATCCGTGCCACTTCTTCCATTTCATCCACGGACACCGGATCTATTACATAAGCGGGAATATCGAAATTTTCGCTTATCCTTTTTGCTATAAACGCCGCTACATTTGAAGCATGTTCTCCTGCCACCGCATCTTTTAAATCCGTTAACATCAGTTCATTAATGGCGTAAACCCCGGCCCTTACCGGTCTTAGAATTCCTCCCCTTGCAGCTATAACATCAAAATCGGAAAAATTTAACCCTCTTTTGAAAAGCGCTTCTTTTATAGCTTTGTACCTTAATTCTTCCTGATCAATTACTTTACTAAAAGCCTTAAGTTCTTCATAATCGTGCAAAACATTTTCAGTAAATATCTCCCTGTGGTCTTCAAATACGGAAATTTTTGTGGAAGTTGATCCCGGATTAATGGCGAGTATCCTGCTCACCCATATCCCCTTTCCTGTTTGAATTTTATTTTATTAAATTATTAGAGAAATTACAATGGTTTTTATTTTGGAATATAATTTGTTTTCATTTTGCCAATAGTATTTATCCTATCCTCCGCAAGCCTATCAGCCACTTTATAGGTGGGGGTATTTTCTTCTCTGCTTATCGTAAAGATTTTTAATAAAATATTGTATATAGCTTCGGTCTTTTTCATTACCCTTTCCTTTCTTTTTTCTTTATTTTTCCCTTCTAATTCATCCGCTACCTGTATAAGTCCTCCCGCGTTTATAACGTAATCAGGAGCATATAAAATTCCCATTTCATGAAGCATATCCCCGTGCTTTTCCTCCAATAACTGGTTGTTGGCGGCCCCGGCAATAATCTTGCACTTTAACTTTTTTATCGTCTCATCGTTTATTATTCCACCCCGGGCACAGGGTGAAAAAATATCGCAATCTACTTCGTAAATATCTTCTGCAGAAACAGCCTTTATAAAGGGGTATTTTTGCAGCAACTTTGTAACATTTTCTTCGCTAATATCCGTAACAGTTATATCTTTTACTCCTTCATTTACGAGAAAATCTACAAGTATAGAACCTACTTTACCGATTCCCTGAATCGCGATTTTTCTTCCTATCAAAGAGTCGTCATTATAAATTGCTTTGCAGGCAGCTTTCATACCCATATAAACACCGTAGGCTGTGGGTTCAGCTGAATTTCCGCTTCCGCCGTATTCCTCTGGCAGACCTACCATATAATCCGATTCCCTGCTGGCATAGACAAAATCCATCCCTGTTGTGCCAAGATCCGTGCCGGTGAAATAACGCCCTTTCAGCATCTGCACAAACCTTCCCAGAGCTCTAAAAAGCCCTTCGGATTTATCTTTTTTGGGATCTCCTATTATAACCGTCTTTCCTCCGCCAAAATCCGTATCGGCAATGGCACATTTATATGTCATTCCTTTTGCAAGCCTCATGGCGTCAAAAAGAGCTTCGTCTTCAGTCTCATAAGGCCACATGCGGCAACCGCCGAGAGCGGGACCCAGGGTGGTATCATGAATAGCTATTATCGCTTTAAGCCCGGTGGTTTTGTCATAATTGAAAATAATCTGCTCAAACCCGTGTTTTTCCATTTCTTTAAATATATCCATTTTCACTTTTTATTCCTCCATTATTCTTTAAGTTTCGATTTATAAATAATTTAAAGCAATAATTGTGCCACAAGTAAGAATAAGGTAAAAAAGACAAAAGGTTTTGATAATGAATATTTTATTATGCATTTTATGTATACTTATATTTACTTTTTATTCGCCCGGTTAAACACACAAAAAAGGGAACAAAAAATGTATAATTTTGTTCCCTTTTAATTCGCCTTTTCTTCAATTTTTAAATAAAGCGACCTGCGGGTAATCCCGAGTTCCCTTGCTATATCCACTTTCTTTTTTTTACCTTTAAGGTAATAATCAAAGACCTTTTTCTCAAATTCTTTTTTAATTTCCTTCCATTTTTTATTCTTTATATTTATGGAAATCACGCCATCTTCTTCTTTATTTTTCTCCTCTTTCAAAATATTGATGGGCGGAATGTGTTCCTTTTTTATTTCCTTTTCCGAAATATCCATATTTATCATTGCTCTGCTGATGACATTTTCCAATTCTCTGACATTTCCCGGCCAATCATAGGAATATAAAAGTTTCAGTGCCTCATCGGATATGTTATTTACGCCCCTGCCGTATTTTTGATTCAGCTTTTTTAAAATATGACGGCAAAGGAGGGGTATATCTTCTTTTCTTTCCCTTAGGGGCGGTATTTTAATCGATAATACATCCAACCGGTAAAATAAGTCCTTCCTGAAGTTACCCGCTTTTACTTCTTCCTCTAAATCCCTGTTGGTTGCAGCTATAACCCTTACGTCTACCTTTCTTGGTACCGTAGCCCCTACCCTTATTACTTCCTGTTCCTGTAAAACTCTTAATAATTTTGCCTGGGCTGGCATGGAAAGCTCGCTTACTTCATCGAGAAATATGGTGCCGCCGTCAGCTTCTTCAAAATAACCTTTTTTACCCTTTTTAAGGGAGCCGGTAAAAGCTCCTCCTTCATATCCAAAAAGTTCACTTTCTAAAAGATCCTTATTAATAGCAGCACAGTTTACCCTTACAAAAGGCCCCTGGGACCTTTTGCTGAGGTTGTGTATAGCATGGGCAAAGAGTTCCTTCCCCGTACCGCTTTCCCCGGAAATCAATACCGTAGCAAAAAATTCTGCACAGGCTTTTGCCCTTTCTTTTGCTTTTATAATAGCTTCACTTTTTCCGACAATATCCTCAATGGTATAGGTGGGTTGAAGGTTCTTAAGAAGCTGGTTTTTTTGCTCCAATTCCCTGGAAAGTCTTTTTATTTCGGAAATATCGTGCATAACACCGACGCTGCCCACCAGTTCTCCATCGAAAAATATTGGGGTGGCACTGCAAAGAACTTCCTTTTTTTCCGGCCCTACCCTCCTGAGTTCATTCAGGATAGGACGCTTTTCTTTCAAAGATTTCATTAAAATACTTTCCTTTTCCGCAATATCTATATTGGCAGGTTTCCCCAGTACATCCTCTTGAGAAAGTCCGCTGATTTCGGTATAAGCCCGGTTTACCATCACGCATAATCCCTTCTCATCCGTTACCATTACAGCGTCAGGTATAAGGGAAATAATTGTTTTTAATAACTGAGCCACATGTTCCGAATTTCCATTTAATTTTACCGTCATTTTATCACCCGTATACAATTTTATACTTTTTTATATTAATTGTATATACTTTTATTTGTTTCGTAAATCCTTAACCCTTTTTGCTTTTCCCTCAAATCTGGCAAGGCTTTTGGGTTCTACCAGTTTCACATTTGCATCGATCTGAATAACCGAGCGCAATTTATTTTTAATAAGATTTCTTAATTCTTCCAGCTTATGGTATTCATCCAAAACTTCCGGGTCTGCCAGTTCCACATTTACCGTCAATTCATCCAAATATCCTTTTTTGGTAACTACTATCTCATAATGGGGACCTATGCCCTTTATGCTCATAAGAACGCTTTCAATCTGGGAGGGATATACGTTCACACCCCTTATAATAAGCATGTCATCGGTTCTTCCTTCTACAGAGCTCATTTTTACCAGCGTCCTGCCGCACTTGCAGGGCTCCGGATTTAAGCTCGTTATATCCCTTGTTCTATACCTCAGCAGGGGTATTGCCTCTTTGGTAAGGGTGGTGATGACCAGTTCTCCTTTTTGTCCGTATTCCAGCACCTTCCCGGTATTGGGGTCAATCACTTCCACCAGAAAATGATCCTCGGCAATGTGAAGACCATCTTTTTCTTCACATTCTCCAGACACCCCCGGCCCTATTATTTCGCTCAGTCCGTAATTCTCGGTAGCGTTTATTCCAAAGAGGCGTTCAATTTCCTTCCTCATCTCTTTTGTGGAACCTTCGGCTCCAAAAAGGCCAAGCCTTAATTTTAAATCTTCCTTCTTAACGCCCATCTCCATCGCCACTTCCGCCATATACAGGGCATAAGAAGGCGTACTTACGAGAACGGTGGAGCCAAAGTCCTTCATGATTGTAATTTGCCTTTCCGTATTCCCGCTGGAGATGGGGACTACCGTTGCTCCTATTTTCTCCAGTCCGTAATGCAGGCCAAAAGCTCCGGTAAAAAGCCCATAACTGAAAGCAATCTGCGCTACATCCTCTTCCCTGACTCCCGCCATAAATGCGACCCTTGCTACCAGCTCCGACCAGATATTCAAGTCCCTTTTTGTATATCCCACCACCGTAGGCCTGCCGGTTGTCCCCGAGGATGCATGAAGCCTTACCACCTTTTTAAGCGGTACTGCAAACATACCATAGGGATAGCTATCTCTTAAATCCTCTTTAGTAGTAAAGGGAATTTTCTCTATATCCTTCACAGTTTTTATATGTTCCGGCTTTAATCCGATTTTGTCAAAGGTTTTTTTGTAAAAGGGTACATTTTCATAAGCGTAATTAACTATTTTTTTTAGCCGTTCAAGCTGCAATTCTTCCAATTTTTTTCTCGGCATAGATTCAATCTCTTTAAAAAGCATTCTTAATATCCCCCTCGCTGATCGTTTAGTTTTATCTAAAATATAATTTTTTCCGTATAAAAAAACTCGCCCCAAAAGGGGCGAGTTTTCTCGCGGTACCACCCTACTTGATTCATCCCGGTAAAACCGGAATAAATCCCCTCCTGTTCCTTTAACGCGGAAAACGGCCCGGCCTACTTATTTTCAGCCTGCGGTTACGGGAATGTACTTCATCCGGAAACCTGCCGGCTCGCACCCACCGCCGGCTCTCTTATAAGGTATTACGGACTACTCTTTCCCTCATTACCTTTATCCGATTAAATTATTACTTTATAAAATCATTCAAATGTTATTAATAATTTTAATGCTATCGATTCTTATTTGTCAAGGGGGGTTTAGAAAAACTCCAGAGCTCTTTTGAAAATTTTTGAGCTGTCTCCTTTACCAGAGAAGCAAAATAGTCTAAGTCCTTTTTCCCTTCTTCGATTCTATACTTTGGTATAGCAATGCTCATGGCTGCAATTGGTTCTCCCTGCTTATTAATAATAGGTGAAGCAACGCATATTAAACCTTGCACATATTCTTCATTATCTACACTGTATCCTTGTTCTCTAATTTTTCTCAATTCTCGCATTAATTTACTCAAATCGGTAATAGTATTTGGAGTAAATTCTTTCAGGGGTTCGCTTTTTAAAAGCTCCAGAACCTTTTGCTCGCTCATATAAGCCAGTATAGCTTTACCCAAACCTGTACAATAGCACGGGAGCTTTTTACCAATTTCCAATGCTACTTTTATAGTTTCACTGCTTTCAATTTTATCAATGTACATTACATATTTTCCATCTAGAATTGCTAGATTTACCGTTTCATGGCTTTTTTCAGCAAGCTCTTCCAAATAAGGCTGTGCCTGACGTCTTAATCCCAACCTTTCAATTGTCCTATTACCTAATTCAAACAGTTTGAAACTATTAGAATATCTCCGGTCTTTATCGTTTTGAATTACATACCCTTTTTCTTTTAAGGTTGTTATTAATCGGTGGACGGTGGTTTTTTCTAACTCAAGTTTTGTACTTATCTCTTTAATGCTGAGTTCTCCTTCTACATTAAGAAGCTCAATTATCTCAAGGGCTTTTATTACCGACTTTACTAAATTTTTATTTTCCATATTTCCTCCTACAATAAATAATCGAGTTTTAATTCAGCTAGCTTTTCCCTGGTGGGCACCCCTTCTTCAGACCACCCCCTAAGTCTATAGTACTCCACCATCATCTTGTTGATATAAGGTATTACTCCTGCCGTCCTACCGGTTTTCTTGTCATGTACACCAAGCCTTGGTGGCAAGTAATCGTCTTTCCTTGTAACCCCCAGCTTAAAATTAAACATCCTTTTTAAATTGTAGTTCCTTTCTCCTATTTTTATAAGTAGACTTTCATCGAATGATTGACCGCTAACACAAGATATCCAATCAGCTATAATATTCGGACCCACTTTACCCCTTATTAAAAATTTACATAAACCTGAGGCATTAAAAATTTCCATATAGTTTTGCATTAAAACGGCAATCTCAGCTTTGTTTTCTGCACCGTGAAAGTCGTACTCTTTTTGAAATCCTAAAGATGATAATGGAAATACTCCTTGTTCCGCCATATAGCTCAAAGCTTCTAAATGACATGCTCCTCGGTTGGCAGTAGCGTAGTTTACCGCCATTGAAGTAAAAGCCCTCGGATCATGGTAAGCACATTCCAATCCTTTAGTTTCCACAGCAAATTCCTTTGCTAGCCCTCCTATTTCATTTGATGCGCGTTTTACCCCTTGGCCTAAAAACTTCCCAAAACCAATGTTTTGCCCTATAAGCTCTACAAGTTTTATAATAACATCCCCATTTCCCCAATTCAATTCCAATCCACCAGTATCTTCTTTACTTATTAGCCCATTTTCGTAGCATTCCATCGCCCAAGCAATCACAGATGATGTTGATATAGTATCAAGACCATACCTATTGCATAGGTCATTAGCTGCTATTATTACGTTTATATCATCGTTTAAAAGATTTGCCCCAAAGCCGGCGCAGGTCTCATACTCAGGCCCATGAGCTATCATTTCTTTGTAGGGACCTATGAAAACTTTTACATCTTTTCCGCACCTTATAGGACATGCAAAGCACCCGTAATGACCTGCAAATGCAGTTTTTGCTATATACTGTCCGCAGGTCTTTGAAGCTCCTTCCTCCCATGTCCCGAGAGACCAGTTCTTTATTGGGAGGTCTCCAAACGCTTCCACCGCTTGAACTCCTCCCGCCGTTCCAAATTGACCCAGCATTTTTGTATTATTTTTAATAGTCTCTATAACTGCAGTCATATTTTTCATTAATTTTTCTTTATCAGCCACATTTGGCTTTTTCGTTCCTTTTACAGCAATAGCTTTTATATTTTTCGAACCCATTACCGCTCCGATTCCTATCCTTCCTGCAGCCCTGGCTTCCACTCCACCAACCATAATAGAAGATATTAATACCATCTTTTCTCCAGCGGGTCCAATGGCTGCTACTTGAAATTTTTTCCCTTCTTTTTCCCTTATTATTTCTGTTGTCCTGTATGTATCAGCCCCCCATAAATAACAGCCATCTTTAATTTCGATATTTTCGTCTTCTATCACGATGTAAACAGGGCTTTGAGATTTTCCTCTAAGTATTATCCCATCATAACCCGCCTTTTTCAACTCTGCTCCGAAGTACCCTCCCACTGTAGACTCTCCCCAGTATCCAGTAAGGGGAGATTTTGCACAAACGCTCAATTTACAGCTGGTAGGTACAGGTGTACCCGTGAGCATACCTGTTATAAAAATAAGTACATTATTGCTATCCAAAGGGTCAGCATTATAAACTTTTTCCTCATACATCAGCCTTGCTGCTAACCCCGACCCGCCAAGATGCTCAACCCAAAGATATTGCGGTATTTCTTTCACATTTATTACCTTTTCACTTAAGTCAACTTCAATTACTTTGCCCCAACATCCATATAACATAAATTTTACCTCCTTATAATAAAACCCTATTGTCATAAGTCTCTTCGATTGTCAAAACAAGGTTTGTAAGCACTCTATTTACAGGAGTAGGAATACCTAAAATTTCCCCTTCTTTCACAACTGCCCCATTAATTACCTCGATTTCCGTCTTTCTTTTTTTAATAATATCTTGAAGCATTGAAGATATATTTTCTTTTGTGAGTTTGCAAACCTCCTTTACCTTTTCTACTGGATCTACGTAAACAATTTTTATACCTTTGGCTTTTGCTACTTCTACAGCTTCATAAACAGCCATCTTCATTATTTCCTCAGAAGCAGGATGGTTAATTATTTCTCCGTTTTTTACTCCGGTTATTGCAGTAATAGCATTTATTCCGACGTTAATTAATAATTTGCTCCATATAATACTCATTATATCATCCTTTATACTGCATTTTATTCCCACTTTATTGAAAAGTTCTTCTATAGTTTTAAGCCTTTCCGTAATTCTCCCGTCAATTTCGCCTATTAAAGTATCTCCTTCCCCTGCATGCTTTATATGTCCAGGCCCTATCATTGTAGACCCCTGGGATGTTACTCCTGCTTATTACCCTTTTTTCTCCTACCACTTTTTGCAATTTTTCTACATTCCCCAGTCCGTTCTGCAGGGTAATAACAACCGTCTTTTCCCCGATCAAAGAAATAGAGTTTTTTATTGCTTCCTCCGTCTGTGTAGACTTTACAAAAACGATTACCAAATCTACCTCCCCAATATCTTTTGAAGAAGTGGTCGCTTTAATATTTGTAATCTTTTTTTCACCTTTAATTCCTTCTATGAAAAGCCCTTTTTCATTTATAACCTTCACATTTTCTTCCCATACATCCAATAGCCATACATCATTCTCTCCCTGTGCTAATAACCCGCCAAATAGGCAACCCATTGCTCCCGCTCCCAACACGGCAATTTTCATTTTTAGTCACCTCACCTCATCCCATTTTTATGTCATTATAAGACTTTAAGCCCCCTATTCCTCTTGCGTTTATAACTGCGTTTATCACAGCTTGAGCCATTACCTCACAAGCTAAGCTTCCAACAAGGTTTATATCTGCCTTCAAATCAGCAGTAGAAAGGGCATATATGGTATCCCCATCATACATGGTATGGCAGGGCCTTATAGTTTTAGCCAAACCGTTATGAGCCATAGATGCAACCTTTTTTGCTTCAGCTTTTGTCAGCCTAGCATTTGTTGCCACAACACCTATGGTAGTATTTCCTATAAACACGTTTTTGCCTTCCTCTTGTATATCAAGTTTTTCCATTATTTTTAATGTATCCGCAAACTCCTTTAAATCATCTTTTAATGCACCGGCGAGTATCTCTCCGTTTCCGGGGTCAACAACATCTCCTAAGGCATTTACGGCAACTATTGCCCCTACCACCAGATTCCCTACCTTTTTTGCATAAGTGCCAAGTCCGCTTTTCATGCAGTTTTTCATTCCAAGTATTTTCCCTACCGTTGCCCCTGTCCCCGCTCCTACATTCCCCTGCTCAACATATTCATCGGTAGCTTTTTCACAGGCCTTATACCCCATCCCCTTATCAGGCCTTACTTTATAATTTCCAACCGTAAGGTCAAACAAGACGGATGCAGGCACAATGGGTACATGAGTCACCCCCACATCAAATCCGAGACCCTTTTCCTCTAAATACTCCATTACTCCCGATGCACCATCCAGGCCGAAAGCACTTCCGCCCGCCAGGAACACCGCATGGACTTTATCCACGAGGTTTTCAGGCCTTAAAAGATCGGTTTCCCTGCTTCCCGGCGCTCCTCCTCTTACATCAACTCCACAAACGGCTCCTCTTTCACATAATATAACCGTACAGCCCGTCAGCGCTTCCAAATCACTCACTTGCCCTACCTTTATACCCGGCACTTCTAATATGGTATTTTCTCTTGTTTTCATTAAACCACCTTCCTCGTATTGTGTATTCCACCTTACTTTTATTACCAATCAATTTTTATCAATAATTATTAATTATTTTTTAATTATCTTATTATTATTAGTCTTTTTTTTTTATGTAATATATTAAATGTTTCAATAAAAAGGTGTCAAGGTTTAAAAATAACTATAATCCTCCTTGACACCTTTTTATTTTTTATTTTTTTATTTATCACGCAGCGGTCATAACCTTGATAATAGCAAGTAAAACTCCCGTAACCCCTTCTCCTCCTAAAAACCCTGAAGAAATTAATGTCCCGTTTTCGTTAGAATTCGGATATTTTTTATCCATTACAAACCTTACAATTCCTCCTAACCCTGCAGTGGTCGATATAACCATTGGAAGGTACATACCTATACCGACTGTCATACCAGGAATCTTAATAAAATATAATATAGCACCTAATATAAGCCCTGCTATAAATGCTGCAGGATTGGGGAGCCCCTTTACCATCGTGGAAACTGCATATGCTTGAGGTGCCACTAGCTCGGTTCCGGGACCCATAGAACCATAAGCATTATGCATTATAAACAGCACAACTACTGATACAAAAGCTCCAATTAACCCTCCTATACCTTCCGAAATCAACTGAGCCCTCGGTTCAGTCTTTAATAAATATCCTGCTTTGAAATCCTGCAAGGCATCACCTGCAAGCCCGCAGGCAACTGCAACAACAGCAGCAATTAAAAAAGATTCTATAAAACCGAGTTTTACAAAAATCTTTATAAAAAGCAATACAAGTATACCGAATATTTCCATCGGGTTAATTCCCGTTTGACCTGTAATGGTAGCTGCCATTGCAACGGTTACCCATACACCTATTATAGTTAGTATACTCGATATAAGGCTCATTTCTGTTAAAAAGGTCAATATCAATGCTGCCAAAGCAAAAACAAAAGGTGCCCATCTCATATTTATTTCGCCTTTTTCGACCTCGCCTTTGATCATAGGAGCAAAAATTTCCTTAGCCTTAGGTAAAACTCCTTTAATAAGTACACCTATACCGGAACCTACTATTAAGCCGATTCCCATGCTATTTTTAAAGGCAGTAGCAGCATCTACATTTGGAAAAACGCCAAAAGATACTCCCATCGGAATTATTAAAAAGTAACTTAAAACAGCTCCCAAAAACCAAGTTCCCATATAGAGAGGCCCTATTATATACCCTATCCCGGCAGCCATCGGAGAAAGCCAGGCACCAAAAAATATATTTTTCGCAAAAAGCGATTGGGAAGTCAATGCTGCAGGAACGATTCCGAATTGATCCCTTAAAGCTGTAAAAATAGCTGCAAAGCCGAGAGAAGAGAATAAATACCTTCCTTTTTTGCCACCCTCATCCCCGGCTATTAATGTCTGCGAAGCAGCAATTCCCATTGGGAAGGGAAGTTTTTCTCCTTCGATAAAGTGTTTCCTTATAAGCCCTGTAAATATCAGCCCCAAAACAGTTCCACATAAAGTAACAACTACCAATGTGAAAAAACTGACTTTAGCATCCGGATTAACCATCCATATTCCGGGTATTGTAAATGCTAATCCTCCAGCAACAAGTCCTCCCGCTGACATAGCTGTATGAGTTACATTTATCTCATTAATATTAGTTTTACCTATGGCTTTCAAAATGGTTAACGACAGTATAGCAACAAAAATTGTAGGCCATGGCAAAGCACCCATTCGAAGAGCGACATAGGTGGAACTTGCTGTTATTACGACAGAGCCAAGAGCTCCTAAAATTATAGACCTTAAAGTAAGTTGATCTTTAAAAGTCTCAGCATATTTTATTTTGCTTTCATTTTCTTTTTCCAATCAATAACACCTTCCTCAGTAAAGTCTTTTAAGTTCTTCTTCATATACTCCTTTAAAAACAAACTCATCGCTCGGAAATTTTCCTTCTTTTACCTCATTTTTAAATTCTTGCAGAGCCTTCAAAACTTCTTCTCCTAAATTAGCATATCTTTTTACAAACTTGGGTAGAAATTTTTCAAAGAGTCCTACCATGTCATGAAACACCAGTACCTGACCGTCGCAATATTTACCTGCTCCTATTCCTATCGTAGGAATTTTCACTTTTTCCGTTATTAACTTCCCTAATTCTTCGGGCACACATTCAATCACCAAAGAAAAAGCTCCGGCTTCTTGAAGTACAAGAGCATCCTCCAATAAGGATTTAGCAGAATCCACAGTTTTCCCTTGAACCTTAAATCCACCTAATTTCGAAATAGTTTGTGGTGTAAGGCCAATATGACCCATAACGGGAATTCCGCCATCTACAATGGCTTTTACCTTATCCGCCACCTCCTTCCCGCCTTCCAACTTAACTACATCGCACCCCCCTTCTTTCATTAACCGAGTTGCATTGTAAACCGCTTGTTCAGGTGATTGATTATACGATCCAAAAGGCATGTCACCTACTATCATCGCATCGTGCGCTCCTCTAACTACCGGCTTAATATGGTGTATCATCTGTTCCATAGTTACGGAGACGGTAGAATCAAGTCCAAGCACCGTCATCGCAAGCGAATCACCTACTAATATCACTTCAATTCCTGCTTTATCAACAAAATATGCTGTGGAGTAGTCGTACGCTGTAGTCATGGTTATTTTTTCGCCTTTTTCTTTCATACTTTGCAACATTTGTATTGTCACCTTGGCCATTTTAATCTCCTCCCTTAATTTAAATATTTAAATTAATTTTAGTTTGCCTTTTCTATCTTTGAAATGTTTTCTTTTATTACATTAAAAGCATAATCCAACTGGTCCTTTGATATTATAAGAGGCGGCTGTATCCTTATTACATTGCCGTTAACGCCTCCTAATCCTACAAGGATGCCTTTTTCCCTGCAAAGATTTCTAAGCATATCTGCTTCTTCCGCTGCAGGAGTCTTTTTATCATCTTTAACTAATTCCAATCCAATCATCAACCCTTTGCCTCTGACATCACCGATTATTTTAAACTCTTGTTTTAGCTCAATAAGTTTTTCCATAAACCATTTTCCTTTTTCTACTACCTGAAAACATATGTCATTTTTTATAATAAAATCTATATTGGCAATTGCAGCAGCACAGGATACGGGATTACCTCCGAAGGTGCTCAAATGATCCCCGGGTTTAAAAGAATTTGCCACTTCCTCTCTTGCAATGAAAGCACCCAATGGGAACCCGTCTGCTATGCCTTTTGCCATCGTTAATTCATCGGGTTCTACATCGTAATATTCGATAGCAAATAATTTGCCCGTTCTTCCAAAGCCACTCTGTACTTCATCCGCAACAAAAAGGATTCCGTACCTATCCAATATTTCTTTAACTACTTTGAAATATTCCGGCGGAGGAACGATTATACCTCCTTCGCCCATCACCGGTTCTGCAAAAAAGGCCGCAACGTTTCCGCTGGTATGGAACCTTATTATATCTTCTAAAAATTTTGCACACCTCAGCTCGCAATTTGGATAAGAAAGCCCAAAAGAGCATCGATAGCAGTAGGGTGCAGGAGAAAATGCCGTTCCGGAAAGGTATGGACCCCCGCCTTTTTTCCGGGCCATATTTCCGGTAATGCTTAAAGTCCCTACGGACCTTCCGTGGAAAGAACATTGAAGCGCTATAAATTCATAGCGTCCTGTGAACTGTTTTGCTGCTCGCATTGCAGCTTCGTTTGCTTCCGCTCCACTATTTGCAAAAAAGGTCTTTTTTAGCCTTCCAGGAGTAATTTGCGCTAATTTTTCCGCCAAATCAGCTACGGGTTTTATGTAATAAACATAGGTACAAGCATGGACCAATTTTTCCATCTGCTCTTTTGCCGCTTTTAATACTTCTTCATTGCAATGACCGGCATTTACAACAGATATACCGGAAAAACAGTCTATATATTCCTTTCCATCTTCTGAATAAATAATCGCCCCTTTTGCCCGTTCAATTACAACAGGCTCTATTGCTTTTACCATGCTTGTGTTTACATATTCCTTATATTTCTCCACAGTATTCATCTTAAAATCCCCCTTTTAAAATTTTTCATATAAAAAATTTAATATACTTGCCGCATAAATTTTTGTTGTCTCAACTAACTGTTCTATACTAACGTACTCATCCCTCTGGTGTGGTATTTCTCTTTCTCCAGCTCCTATTACTACAACTGGTATACCCTTCCACGCACGTAAGAACGTACCATCGGTAGCACCCGGTACACCATTGTAAAAAGGCTCTCTTCCCGTAACTTTTGTGTAAGCCTTTTCTACAGCTTTGACTATTGGGTTGTTCCTTTCAGTGCTTACACATGGTCTTTTTTCTATGACCTCGTATTCGCAGTCAAAATTTTCTACTTCTTTTTTTAATTTGTTAAAAATTTCTTCTATTTGCCCTATAAGCACCTCTTCAACTTGACCGGGAACAGTCCGTAAATCGTAAGCAATTAGGCTGTCTTCAGGAACCACATTCAACTGCCCTTTTCCGTTTGAAGGTGACATAACTACAGTAGGAGTGATACTGGGATATCCTAAATACTGATGGCACCCCAATCTTTCTTTTTCCTTTTTTTCTAATTCTTTAAGCTTCAATATCACTTTTGCCATACCTATATTGGGATTTATACCTGCATAGGGCATACAACCGTGGGCCATTTTACCTTTTACCTTTACCAAAATTCTCATTGCTCCTTTTATATCAAGACATATGTTGTTATCCACAGGTTCACAAATAATTGCACCGTTAACGTCGTCTGCCCAGCCGCGTCTAATAAAATCCTTTATGCCTGTCATCATACCCTCTTCATCAACGGGGATGCAAAGGATTATCTTTCCGGGGAAAGAAATCCCTGAATCTTTTATCGCCTTAGCAGCAATTATTGAAGCAGCAAGATTACCTTTAGTATCGCACGCCCCTCTTCCATATATTTTCCCATCAAAAACTTCTCCTCCAAAAGGATTGTACTTCCATTTACTTTCATCCCCAGGCATAACTACGTCCGTATGCCCTTCCAATAGTACCGTCTTACCCGGCATATCGCCCTTTAAAACAGCTATTACATTGGGCCTTTTCGGTGCTACCTCTTCAATGTAAGTTTCAAATCCCATTTGTTTAAGTTTTTCGTATAAATGCTTGGCTACCCTTTCTTCATTCGCATTTTCATCCAATGGGTCATATACACTGGGTATCCTTATAAGTTCTTGTGTTAAAGACACCAATTCTTCTTCCTTTATAAGCCCTATTACCTTTTCTATTACATTGCTCAAATTAATCGCCTCCAATAACAATTTTCTATCACACAGACCAAAATTTCTTTATCGTATTCTCCTTAGGTGGTTTTGTTAAAAGGGATACCGTATAAAAAGCCACAAAACCTAAAAAAAGAGTTATAACTATCGGGTGCATACCGAAAGGCCTCGGCCAGTACTTGCTTATTATTATAAAACTTGCCACTCCTGTAATCATAGACGCTATTGCACCTTCTGCATTTGCTCGCTTCCAATAAAGACCGAGTATTATTAGCCAGAAGAATGTAGCTTCGAGACCTCCAAAAGCATATAGGTTAATCCAAATTATCAATGCAGGAGGTTTTATGGAAAGTAAAAGGATAATTAAACCGATTAAAGCAGTAGACAATATGCTCAAATTTACAATCTGCTTCTGTGTCGCCTTAGGGTTAATATAATTCAAATATAAATCCTTTACTATAGTGCTTGAAATCAATATCATCTGTGAATCTACGGTTGACATTATCGCTGCAAGAGGAGCAGCTAATAAAATTCCTGCCACCCATCTTGGGAGAAGTTTGATGGCCACAAGTGGTATAACAGTATCGCTGGACAAACCTTTAGGTATCTCTGGCAAAATTGCCTTTGACGCTGCACCTACAAGGTGAAGACCTAACATAAGCACTCCTACTACCACAGTCCCTATAATCATCGCATAATGCATAGCCTTTGAATTTTTATAAGCCATTGCCCTCAATGCATTTTGGGGAAGCCCTAAAATTCCGATACAAACCAGAACCCAAAATGAGGATATCCATGGAACTGAAATAAATTTTTTTACCCCAAAAGGTGTAATAAGTTCCGGATTTATTTTATAGAGCGTCTGCATAACGTTATAAACTCCACCGCCTTTAGAAAATACCATTAATAATAAAATAATGGTACCAAAAAACATTACCGTTCCCTGAACTGCATCCGTTAATACAACAGCCCTAAAACCACCGTAGGTGACGTATACAAGCACAACACCACCAAATAATATGAGCCCCCAAATGTAGGGCAAACCCGTTATAGTCTGGAATAATTTTGCCCCTCCTACAAACTGTGCGACTACCGCAACTATTAAAAATATAACAGCTCCCAAAGATGATAACCATACAACGGCAGGATTATTATCGTATCTTTCCCTTATAACGTCAATTAAGGTAACAGCCTTGACTTTTCTTGAAATAATAGCAAATCTTTTACCTAAAATCCCTAAGGTAACATATGCAGCGGGAAGCTGGGTCATTGCAAGCAAAACCCATCCCAAACCTTGATTATAAGCTGTCCCTGGCCCCCCCAAAAAGCTGGAAGCGCTCGTATATGTAGCGACCAACGTCATTGCAACCACAAAACCACCAAAATTCCTATTGCCTAAAAAATACTCGCTTAAGAAACCACCTTCCTTTTGTTTTGTTATCCTATTGCTGTAAAAACCAATATACAATACCAAAAATAGGTATATTATTAGGGGAACCCAGATTTGTATTAAAATGTCTTTACTGATATTCATTTATCATCACCTCCTAAGATTTCTTCATCCAAAGGATCAAGAGGTATATCTTTAAAGACAAAGGAAACAACCATAATAAGTAAAATGCTAAATACTATGAGGCTTGCTATGCAACTCAAAAAAAACCATGAAGGAAAACCTAAAATGTAAGAGTATTCATCTGGCGATTCAGAGCCCAAACCATAAGCAAAAGCAAACCACCAAATTATGTTAACAATAAGAAGAATAAATACTGCTAAAGTTTCTCTATTTGTCTGGACATACCTCGGATCATCTTTTAATTTACTATCCTTCATATTAATACCCCCTCGTATAATATGTTTTAGAAATTATCATAGAACCTTTTTAGGTTCTTGATAACCAGGTGTGCCTTTGCGAAAATTAATTTAGGTTGGTCTGGGGTCACTCTTAAATCCCCCTGTGGCCCGGT
>NZ_LOHZ01000046.1 GCF_001601575.1 Thermovenabulum gondwanense | reverse complement strand
AGACAACATAGTGATGGAGATAGAGCTGATATCACCGATAGCTATAGAAGAGGGATTAAGGTTTGCTATTCGTGAGGGTGGCAGGACGGTAGGTGCCGGCGTAGTAACCGAGATCATCGAATAAAAAGAGTACTCACTTTTATGCAAGGAGGGAGCAAAGTGGCCCGACAGAAGATACGAATTCGATTAAAGTCCTATGACAGCGGGATTCTTGATCAATCAGCCCAGAAGATAGTCGAAACGGCAAAACGCACGGGGGCCAAGGTATCGGGCCCCATTCCACTGCCCACGGAGAGAAGCCTTATCACTATTTTAAGAGCTCCGCATAAATACAAGGATTCCCGCGAACAGTTTGAGATGAGAACTCACAAAAGATTGATAGATATTCACGAACCCACGAATAAAACAGTGGATGCATTGATGAAACTGGATCTACCTGCAGGAGTGGACATTGAAATAAAACTGTAATCCGTAAGATGGGAGGTGGAAAGGAATGAAAAAGGCAATACTCGGAAGAAAATTGGGAATGACCCAGTATTTTACCGAAAAAGGGGAAGCCGTACCGGTAACCGTCATTGAAGCGGGACCGTGTGTGGTGGTTCAGAAGAAAACGGTGGAAAACGATGGCTACGAGGCTTTAAAAGTTGGTTTTGTGGATGTAAAAGAAAACAGGTTAACAAAGCCATTGCTGGGTCAATTCAAAAAATATCAGCTGAAACCGAAAAAATATATCAGGGAAATAAAAATAGATGAAATGGATAAATACAACGTAGGCGACGAAATAAAGGTGGATATTTTTAAACCCGGCGATAGAGTGGATGTAACCGGTATATCCATCGGTAAAGGATTTGCCGGTGGTGTCAAAAGGTGGAATTTCAACAGGGGACCCATGTCCCACGGTTCAATGTACCACAGGAGGCCCGGCTCGGGCGGTGCCACGGATCCCGAAAGGGTATTTAAAGGAAAGAGGATGCCGGGGCATTTGGGACACGAAAGGGTAACGGTGCAGAACCTTGAAATAGTTAAGGTGGATCCTGAAAGAAATATTATGCTCGTAAAGGGTTCGGTACCCGGTATTAAAAAATCACTTCTATATATAAAATCCACAGTAAAGGGCGGTAAATAGGACTAAGTAGTATAGAAAGGAGGAGCCCAATGCCAAAGGTTGCATTATATAACATGCAAGGAGAAAGAATTGGAGAAGTGGAACTGGCAGACAGCGTTTTTGGGCAGGAAGTTAAGCCGGAAGTAATGCATCAGGTAGTGGTTAACTACTTGGCCAATCAAAGGCTCGGAACGGCTTCCACTAAAACGAGAGGCGAGGTAACGGGCGGAGGAAGAAAACCCTGGAGACAAAAGGGAACCGGCCGGGCAAGACACGGCAGTATCAGGTCTCCCCTCTGGATTAAAGGCGGTATCGTTTTCGGCCCAAAACCGCGTTCTTATAAATACCGGCTTCCCAAAAAATTAAAGAGGGTAGCTTTAAAATCTGCCTTGAGCGCAAAGGTCAGGGACAACGAGATTATAGTTGTAGATAAACTGGAAATCGAACAGCCCAAGACCAAAGTAATGGTAAAGGTTCTGGAAAATTTAAAGGCTGATAAAAAATCCCTTATCGTTTTGGATTCGCCGGATTTAAATGTACAGAGGTCGGCGAGGAATATACCAGGGGTAAAAACTATAACCGTAGATACCATAAACGTATACGATTTACTAAACCATGAAACTCTTATCATGACACTGGATGCGGTAAAAAAGGTCGAGGAGGTGTACGCCTGATGAAGGATCCCCACGATATAATCTTAAGACCGTGGATTACAGAAAAATCAATGGCTTTAAGAGAACTCGGGAAATACACCTTTGTCGTTCATCCCAGAGCCAATAAGACGGAAATTAAAAATGCTATCGAAACGATTTTTGGCGTAAAGGTAGAAAAGGTTAACACGATAAATGTGCGCGGTAAAAAGAAGAGGGTTGGGGTACACGAAGGTAAAAGACCCGACTGGAAAAAGGCCATTGTTACTCTTAAGAAGGACAGTAAACCTATAGAATTCTTTGAAAGCCTGTAAAAAGATAGTCTGATAAAAAGGAGGGAAAAAAGGTGGGCATAAAAAAATTCAAACCCACTTCGCCGGGTGTTAGATTCATGACAGTATCCACCTTTGAAGAAATAACAAAGAAAGAGCCCGAAAAATCCTTGGTAGAAATACTGAGGTCAAAGGCCGGCCGCAACATGCAGGGCAGAATCACTGCAAGGCATAGAGGCGGCGGCCATAAGAGGAAGTACAGAATAATAGATTTTAAGAGGGATAAGGATGGGGTTCCGGCAAAAGTGGTTGCGATTGAATACGATCCCAACCGTTCTGCAAGGATAGCACTCCTTAATTACAGGGATGGAGAAAAAAGGTATATCCTGGCACCGGTGGGTTTAAAGGTAGGAGATATAGTGGAATCGGGGCCAAATGCGGATATTAAACCCGGGAATGCCCTGCCCCTTGCCAACATTCCCGTTGGTACAATGGTTCACAACATCGAATTGTATCCGGGCAGGGGTGGTCAGCTGGTCAGGGCAGCCGGAGCTGCAGCACAGATCATGGCAAAGGAAAATGGTTACGCTACTTTACGCCTTCCCTCCGGGGAAATGAGGCTCATTCCCGAAGAATGCAGAGCTACCGTAGGCCAGGTAGGAAACTTGGAACATGAAAATATATCTATCGGTAAGGCCGGACGCTCAAGATGGCTCGGGAGAAGGCCGCACGTCCGTGGTTCTGCAATGAACCCGGTAGACCATCCCCACGGTGGTGGTGAGGGTAAGGCGCCAATTGGCCGCGAGCATCCGGTTACTCCCTGGGGTAAACCCACTCTCGGTTACAAGACGCGTAAGAAGCACAAGGCATCGGATAAGTTTATAGTGAAACGTCGCAAATAAGGTGGAAAGGAGGCGCAGGTGATGGGGCGCTCTGTTAAAAAGGGACCATTTGTTGATCCCAAGCTCTTGAAGAAAATAAAGGCTATGAATGAAAAAAGGGAAAAGAAGGTTATTAAAACCTGGTCAAGGGATTCCACGATAATACCGGAAATGGTAGGACACACCATAGCAGTGCATGACGGCAAAAAGCATGTACCGGTTTACATTACCGAGGATATGGTAGGGCATAAATTAGGCGAATTCGCACCCACGCGCACCTTCAGAGGTCATGGAGCTCATACAGAAAAGTCCACAGCCCTGAAGTAAAAAGGTTGTAAAGGAGGTAAAAAAAGTGGAGGCCAGGGCACAAGCAAGATATGTCCGCATAGCCCCAAGAAAGGTAAGGATAGTCCTTAATCTGATAAGGGGCAAAAGTGTTCAGGAAGCCCTGTCGATTTTGCAATTCACTCCCAAGAGGGCTTCCAGGATTGTTGAAAAATTATTGCGCTCGGCAATAGCCAACGCTGAGAATAATCACAACATGAACCCCGATGCTCTCTATATATATAAATGTTATGCCGATCAGGGACCAATGATGAAAAGGTTCCATGCGAGAGCGATGGGCAGGGCGGCAATGGTACGAAAGAGAACCAGTCATATTACCGTAGTTTTGAAGGAAAAGGAGGGATAATTTTGGGTCAAAAAGTACACCCTCATGGATTAAGAGTTGGAATTATAAGGGATTGGGATTCGCGCTGGTACGCCGAGAAAAATTTTTCGGACCTGGTACTGGAAGATTTCAATATAAGAAAATATATTAAAACGAAATTTTATCAGGCCGGGGTTTCAAAAATCGAAATAGAAAGGGCTGCAAACAGGGTAAAGGTAATAATCCATACAGCAAAACCCGGAATGGTTATCGGCAAGGGTGGAACGGGAGTTGAGGAACTCCGGGTGGAGCTGGAATCCATGACCAAAAAGCAGGTTTCCATTAATGTCATAGAAATAAAAAATCCGGATCTGGATGCTCAGTTAGCAGCTGAAAGTATTGCGGCCCAGATAGATAGGCGTATATCCTACAGAAGAGCAATGAAACAGGTAATTGCCAGGGCTTTTAAAGCCGGTGCCAAAGGTGTTAAGACAATGGTCAGCGGTAGATTGGCAGGCGCTGAAATAGCAAGGTCCGAATGGTACAGAGAAGGCACGATCCCCTTGCAAAAATTGCGGGCCGATATTAGTTACGGTTTTGCGGAAGCTCATACCACCTACGGCAGGATCGGCGTTAAGGTTTGGATATACAAAGGCGACGTCCTTCCCAAAGCAAAAGGTGAAAGGACGGCAGAAGGAGGGGCGGTAGAAAATGTTAATGCCGAAACGAGTGAAGTATAGAAAGCAGCAAAGAGGCAGGATAAAGGGCAAGGCTACGAGAGGAACGGAAGTAACTTACGGCGAATACGGGCTTCAGGCATTAGAGCCTGCGTGGATTACGAGTGCACAAATAGAAGCTGCCAGGGTTGCCATTACAAGGTACGTAAAAAGAGGCGGAAAGGTTTGGATAAAAATATTCCCCGATAAACCGGTTACTAAAAAACCTGCGGAAACCCGTATGGGAAGCGGTAAGGGGTCCCCGGAGTTCTGGGTAGCTGTTGTAAAGCCGGGCAGAATACTCTTTGAGCTGTCGGGCGTATCGGAAGAAGCGGCCAAGGAGGCGCTGACCTTAGCCGCACACAAACTGCCGATAAAGACGAAAATAGTAAAGCGTGAAGGATTGGGCGGTGATGTAAATGAAGGCTAAACAGATAAGAGAAATGTCGGATCAGGAACTGGTTCAAAAGTTAAAGGAGTTGAAGGGTGAACTGTTCAACCTTAGATTTCAAAAGGCAGTAGGACAGTTGGATAATCCCATGAGGATAAGAGAGGTCAAAAAGACCATAGCGAGAATAAAAACCATAATGACCGAAAGGGAAAGACAGGCGAAGGCTCAGAAAGCATGATAAAAGGAGGGATACGATGGAAAGTAAAAATAAAAGGAAAGTCAGGATCGGCGTAGTGGTCAGCGATAAAATGGATAAAACCATCGTGGTAGCTACGGAAAAATTAATAAGGCACCCTCTTTACGGCAAAACCATAAAAAGGACAAAGAAATTCAAGGCCCATGACGAAAACAACGAATGCCGCGTGGGTGATATCGTAAAAATTATGGAAACCAGGCCTTTAAGTAAAACAAAGAGATGGAGATTGGTGGAAATAATTAAAAGAGCCCAGTAATTTCTATGGAAGGAGGGTTAGAGCATGGTACAGGTACAGACCCGACTCAATGTAGCCGATAATACCGGAGCAAAGGAAATAATGTGCATCAGAGTTTTAGGGGGCTCCAACAGAAAATTTGCTGGAGTTGGCGACATAATAGTGGCATCGGTAAAAGATGCTGCTCCCGACGGAATGGTAAAAAAAGGGGATGTGGTTAAAGCAGTAATAGTAAGGACCAGGGCTCCCAAAAGAAGACCCGATGGTTCATATATAAGGTTTGATGATAATGCGGCGGTCATAATAAATGAGGATTTAAACCCAAAAGGAACGAGAATTTTCGGCCCGGTAGCCAGGGAGTTAAGGGATAGGAATTTTGCAAGAATTATTTCCTTAGCGCCCGAAGTTTTATAGTGGGAGGTGTAAAACGTGGGTAAGGTCCATATCAAAAAAGGGGATACGGTAGTTGTCATATCGGGCAAAGATAAGGGGAAAAAGGGAAAGGTTTTAAGGGTGTTCCCCAAGGAAAGCCGTGCCATAGTTGAAGGTGTAAATATGGCTACGAAGCATAAAAAGCCTTCCCCCAAGTTCCCGCAGGGCGGAATAATACACCAGGAACTTCCTGTTTATACATCAAAATTGATGATAGTTTGCTCGAAATGCGGCAAACCCACAAGAGTTGGGCATACATTTTTGGAGGACGGTACAAAGGTAAGGGTATGCAAAAAATGTAATGAAGTAATAGATAAATAACCATAGCTGAAAGGAGGGAATTCAATGCCCAGACTTAAAGAAAAATATGAAAACGAAGTGGTACCAGCGCTTATGAAAAAATTCAATTATAAATCGGTGATGCAGGTTCCCCGCTTGGAAAAAGTAGTGATAAACATGGGAATAAGTGACGCAAAAGAAAATCCCAAGGCAATCGAGTCGGCCTGCAACGATATAGCCGTAATAACCGGACAAAAGCCCGTAGTTACAAAAGCGAAGAAGTCCATTGCATCCTTCAAAATACGTAAAGGAATGCCAATCGGCGCGAAAGTGACCCTTCGCGGTGTAAGGATGTACGATTTTCTGGATAAACTTTTTAACGTCGCCTTACCCAGGGTTCGCGACTTTAAGGGAGTTTCTCCCGATGCCTTTGACGGTAGAGGAAATTACACCCTGGGAATAAAAGAGCAGTTGATTTTCCCGGAAATTGATTACGATAAGATTGACAAAATAAGGGGCATGGATATTACTATAGTGACAACGGCAAAATCCGATGAGGAAGCCAGGGAGCTTTTGCAAAATCTCGGAATGCCATTTGCTCGATAGAAAGGAGGCGGGGAATAATGGCAAAAAAATCCCTTATAGCTAAACAGAAAAGGCCTCAAAAATTTTCCACCAGATATTACCACAGGTGCAAGATTTGCGGAAGGCCAAGGGCGTATTTAAGGAAATTTGGTATCTGCAGGTTGTGCTTCAGGCAGCTTGCTCACAGGGGAGAAATCCCGGGAGTGAAAAAGGCCAGTTGGTAATTGCGACGAAAGGAGGTATTTAAATGGCAATTACGGATCCAATTGCTGATATGCTGACCAGAATAAGGAATGCAAATGACGCGGGCCATTCAAATGTGGAGGTACCGTGTTCAAAGATAAAGAAGGCTATCGCGCAGACCTTGAAGGACGAGGGTTACATTCAGGACTTTGAGGTCATTGAAGATGGTAAGCAGGGAATCCTTAAAATACATCTCAAATATGGACCCAATAAGGAAAAGGTAATTACCGGTATTAAAAGGATCTCAAAACCCGGCTTAAGGATATACGTTAGAAAGGATCAGATTCCAAAGGTATTGAACGGTCTTGGAATAGCTATTCTTTCCACATCCAAGGGAATAATGACCGATAAAAAGGCAAGACAAGAGGGAGTAGGCGGCGAAGTAATTTGTTACGTATGGTAATCTATATGCAAGGGAGGTGCTAAGAAATGTCCAGAGTAGGCAAAAAGCCTGTGGAAATACCGAAAAATGTAGAAGTTAAGATTGAAGGCAACAAGGTAACGGTAAAAGGCCCCAAAGGAACCATAACAAAAGAATTTCATAAAAGCATGACGATAAAGATGGAGGACGGAAAGGTAATTGTTGAAAGGCCTTCCGATGAAAAAGAGCATAAAGCGCTCCACGGACTTACCCGAACCATCATTGCCAATATGGTAAACGGCGTTGTAAACGGGTACCAAAAGAGCCTGGTGCTGGAAGGCGTGGGCTACAGAGCGGCAAAGCAGGGAAATAAATTGGTACTAACTGTGGGGTACTCCCATCCGGTAGAAATTGAAGCTCCCGCAGGTATTGAATTTGAAGTGCCCGCACAGAATAAGGTTATCGTGAAAGGAATAGATAAGGAGCTTGTAGGCATTACGGCCGCTAACATAAGAAAGGTTAAGGAACCCGAACCTTACAAAGGGAAGGGCATCAGATATGAAAACGAAGTAGTGAGGAGAAAAGTCGGTAAGGCCGGTGCTAAATAAGCATTAAGGAGGGTAGGTTATGATTATTAAAGAATCGAGAAATGAGGCACGGAAGAAGCGCCATCGCAGGATCAGAAAAAGGCTTTTCGGCACAGCGGAAAGACCAAGACTAAGCGTTTTCAGGAGCTTAAAACACATATACGCTCAAATAATAAATGATGAAATTGGTCATACCCTTGTAGCCGCTTCCACCCTTGATCCTGAGCTGAAGGATAAGGTTACGGGATGCAATGTGGAAGCAGCCAGAATGGTCGGCGAATTAATAGCAAAAAGAGCCCTGGAAAAAGGTATCACCAAGGTAGCCTTTGACAGGGGCGGATATTTATATCACGGCAAGGTAAAAGCTTTGGCAGATGCGGCCAGGGAAGCGGGCCTCGAATTTTAAAAGGAGGAGGTTAGAGAATGCAAAAGGGTCGGGAAGTAGAAGAATTTGTGGAAAAAGTGGTCACCATAAAAAGGGTTTCGAAAGTTACAAAAGGTGGCAAAAACTTCAGGTTTGCAGCTCTTGTGGTAGTGGGCAATAAAAACGGCAAAGTGGGAGTAGGCACGGGAAAAGCTCTCGAAATACCCGATGCGATAAGAAAAGGCATAGAAAATGCCAAGAAAAACATGATTGATGTACCGGTTATAAATGGAACCATTCCCCATGAGGTAATAGGAGAATCCGGGGCAGGCAAGGTTTTGATTAAACCTGCCGTTGAAGGAACGGGTGTAATTGCGGGTGGTCCTGTGAGGGCTGTTCTGGAATTGGCCGGAATAAGGAACGTCGTAAGCAAGTCCCTCGGCTCAAATAATGCCAAAAACATGGTGGATTCGGCTATGGATGCCTTAAAACAACTTAAACGCCCTGAAGATGTGGCAAGATTAAGAGGGAAAAGCCTGAAGGAGATCTTAGGGTAATAAGGGATTTAATTGCAAGGAGGTGTTTTAATGAGGCTACATGATCTTAGGCCTGCAGAAGGTTCGAACAAAAAAGCCAAAAGAGTGGGTAGGGGTATTGGTTCCGGGCACGGTAAAACTGCTACCCGCGGTCACAAAGGACAAAAGGCAAGAACGGGCGGCGGAGTACGACCGGGGTTTGAAGGCGGTCAGATGCCCCTTTATAGAAGGATTCCCAAAAGGGGATTCACAAATGTATTCAAAAAGGAATTTGTGGTGGTAAATGTTAAAGCATTGAACGATTTTGAGGATAATACAAGGGTTACGCCGGAAATGCTCATCGAAAAAGGCATTATTAAAACAATTAGAGATGGAGTAAAAATCCTTGGTGATGGGGAATTAACAAAAAAATTAGAAGTGGTAGCCCATGCTTTTTCAAAATCCGCTATCGAGAAGATTGAGGCTGCCGGTGGCAAAGCCGAGGTGATATAATGCTGGATGCCCTCAGGAACGCTTGGAAAATCCCGGATTTAAGAAAAAGACTTCAGTTTACCCTTTTGATGCTGGTGATTTTCAGAATAGGGGCTTTCGTCCCCGTCCCGGGGATGAACCCGGAAGCGGTAAAGCAACTTATTGAAAAGGGTGCTTTACTGGGATTTTTTGATATAATAGCCGGTGGGGCTTTTAAACAGTTTTCGGTATTTGCAATGAGTATCACTCCCTACATTAACGCATCCATCATAGTTCAGCTTTTGACCATCATTATTCCCAAATGGGAGGAACTTGCTAAGGAAGGTGAAGCGGGCAGAAAGGAGCTGGCCAAATATACCCGCTACGGAACGGTTATCCTGGGTCTTATCCAGGCAGTAGGTCTTGCCATTGGATTCAGGAGCGCTCTGGTGTACAGGGGATTTTTCGGGAGCCTTATCGTAGTAATAAGCTTAACGGCCGGGACCGCATTTTTAATGTGGGTTGGCGAGCAAATAACGGATAAAGGTATCGGAAACGGGATTTCACTCCTTATTTTCGCCGGCATTGTTTCGAGATTACCCAGCGGTATTTACCAGGTATTTCAGTACGTGCGTGTAGGTACCACAAATATATTCATGGTATTGATTTTCGCTGTTTTTGCCGTTGCGGTTATCGTCGGGGTAGTAGCTGTCCAGCAGGCGGAAAGAAGGATACCGGTGCAGTACGCTAAAAGGGTAGTGGGTAGAAGGGTTTACGGAGGTCAATCCACACATATACCCATGAAGTTAAACGCCGCAGGGGTTATACCGGTTATATTCGCGATGTCCATCCTCCTGACACCCAGCACCATAGCAGGATTTTTCCCCAACAGCCGGGTAGCCGTCTCCATAGCTAATGCCATTAAACCCGGCGGATGGGTATATGCGACCCTTTATGCCGCGCTAATAGTATTTTTCACCTATTTCTACACGGCGGTTACTTTTAATCCGGCGGATATTGCCGAGAATATGAAAAAATACGGTGGATTTATTCCGGGTATGAGACCGGGTAAACCTACTGCCGAATACCTGGATAAAATCATGAGCAGGATCACGCTTATCGGAGCCCTCTTTCTGGCAGCAATTGCGATTTTGCCGTATATCATTACGGGAGTGACGGCCCTGAATATTTACTTTGGCGGTACTGCGCTTTTAATAGTCGTGGGTGTTGCTTTGGAGACTATGAAATTAATCGAAGCCCAGATGATAATGAGACATTACGAGGGCTTCTTGAAATAGGAGATGAGATTAATGAATCTTGTGTTGCTGGGGCCTCCCGGAGCGGGGAAAGGTACGCAAGCTAAAAAGCTATCGGACTACTATGGAATTCCTCATATCTCCACGGGCGACATTTTAAGAGCTGCGGTCAGTGAGGGAACTGCCCTCGGGCTAAAAGCAAAGGAATATATGGAAAAAGGTCTTCTGGTACCAGATGACTTAATAATGGGTATTATTAATGAACGTTTAGAAAAGCCCGATTGCCGTAAAGGTTTTGTTATGGACGGCTTTCCACGGACTATAAATCAGGCTGAGGGATTGAAAAAGTTACTGGATGAAAAAAATACTAAGCTCGATGCGGTAATTTATTTTGATGTACCTAAGGGAGAATTGATCGAAAGGTTTACCGGCAGAAGGGTTTGTACAAGATGCGGTGCCACCTACCATGTAAGATACAACCCTCCTTCGAGGGGAAATACCTGTGATAAATGCGGCTCCGAGCTCATAATACGGGCGGATGATAAAAAGGAAACTGTGGAAAAAAGGATAAGCGTATACGAAGATGAGACAAAACCATTGATACAATATTACGAAAAAGAAGGGCTTTTAATATCCATTGACGGTACAAAACCCATAGACGAAGTTTTCGAAGAATTAATAAGCCTTTTAAGAGGCGAAAAACGATGATAATCATTAAATCAAAAAGGGAAATTGATTTAATGAAAAAGGCCGGGAAAGTGGTAGCAAAGGTTCTGGAAGAGATTAAAAAGGCCATTAAGCCCGGAATCGCCACAGTAGAACTCGACAGGATCGCGGAAGATATCATTAAAAAATACAATGCCATTCCGGCATTCAAAGGTTACAGGGGATATCCGGCAACCATTTGCTCTTCGATTAACGAAGAGGTAGTTCATGGAATTCCTGGTTTAAGATTCCTAAAAGATGGTGATATTATTAGTATAGATGTGGGCGCGGTGGTAGATGGGTACTGTGCGGATGCTGCCAGGACGTATCCTGTAGGAGAAATATCGGAAACGGCAAAAAAATTGATAATGGTAACCGAAAATAGCTTTTTTGAGGGTATAAAATACGCTACCCCCGATTACAGGCTGTCGGATATATCCCATGCCATTCAAAGCTATGTGGAAAGACACAATTTTTCGGTGGTAAGAGATTACGTTGGGCACGGTATAGGGAGGAAAATGCACGAAGAACCCCAGGTGCCAAACTTCGGGCCTCCCGGCAAGGGTCCGCGCCTTCGAGAAGGGATGACCTTAGCCATAGAGCCTATGGTGAATGTGGGTGGATATGAAGTGGAGACGCTGATAGACGGATGGACGGTGGTAACGAAGGACAGAAGCTTATCCGCTCACTACGAAAATACCATAGCTATAACGGACGGAGAACCCGAGATTTTAACCTTAGGTTAGGAAGGTGCTTGTATGCCGGAAGTAGAATTAGGTCAACTGGTGATATCGAAGGCTGGAAGAGATAAAGGGAGACCCATGATTGTAGTAAAAATAATAGATAACGAGTACGTCCTTGTCGCCGATGGTGAACTTCGGCGGATAGAAAAGCCCAAAAAGAAAAAACTAAAGCATCTGCAGCTTACCGGCAAAAAGGACGGATTTATTTACGAAAAATTAATGAATAATAGAAAGGTTTACAATGAAGAAATACGACGAGCCCTCGAAGAACTTACAGGAAAACCCGGTGAAATCAAGGGTTCCAAAGGAGGGGAGTAGGGCTTATATGTCTAAGGAAGATGTTATAGAAGTGGAAGGTACCGTAGTGGAACCTTTACCTAACGGCATGTTCAGGGTTGAACTTAAAAACGGGCATAAGGTTCTTGCACACGTTTCGGGTAAGATAAGGATGAACTATATACGAATTTTACCTGGAGACAAAGTGACAGTGGAGCTTTCGCCGTACGATCTTACACGGGGACGGATAATATACAGACACAAGTAAGGGTGAGGGAGGAACGAGACATGAAGGTGAGACCATCTGTCAAGAAGATTTGCGAAAAGTGTAAGATAATAAAGAGAAAAGGCAGAATTATGGTAATCTGCGAAAATCCCAAGCACAAACAAAGACAGGGTTAAAGGAGGTTTAAGTGAATGGCGCGTATAGCGGGTGTGGATTTACCCAGAGATAAAAGGGTAGAAATTGCACTGACATATATCTACGGTATTGGCAGGAGCCTTTCCAATAAAATTTTGAAAGAAGCCAATGTAAATCCCGATACCAGGGTAAAGGATTTAACAGAAAAGGAAATCAGCAAATTAAGGGATATTATCGAGAAAAACTACAAAGTCGAAGGCGATTTGAGAAGAGAAGTCGCCATGAACATCAAAAGGCTAATAGAAATTGGATGCTACAGGGGAATAAGGCATAGAAGAGGCTTACCGGTGCGCGGACAGAGAACAAGAACAAATGCGAGGACGAGAAAAGGACCGCGCAAGACGGTAGGCACAAGGCGAAGCAAATAATTTTTAGCGGGGGTGAATAAAAAGTGGCTGTTGTGAAAAGGCGCAAGGATAAAAAACGCGTAGAAAAGGGGAAGGCTCATATTCATTCAACCTTTAATAATACTATCGTAACCATAACCGATGAGGCAGGTCATCCTTTGACCTGGGCGAGTGGAGGCACGGTAGGATTCAAAGGGTCAAGAAAGGGTACACCTTTTGCTGCTCAGTTAGCCGCTGAAGCAGCTGCAAAAAAAGCAGCAGATTTCGGGTTAAAAACCGTGGAAGTGTATGTAAAAGGGCCCGGACCAGGAAGGGAAGCTGCCATAAGGTCGCTTCAAGCAGCAGGGCTTGAAATCACTGTGATTAAAGATGTTACTCCCATACCCCATAACGGCTGCAGGCCACCTAAGAGAAGAAGAGTATAACAATTTTAAGGAGGGATCAGAATGGGAAGATATACCGGACCATCCTGCCGTCAATGCCGCAGAGAAGGTATTAAGCTATATTTAAAGGGAGAACGCTGCTATACTCCCAAGTGCGCTATTGAGCGCCGCGGTTATGCTCCCGGTCAGCACGGGCAGGTTAAAAAGAAGCTTTCCGAATACGGAATACAGCTCCGTGAAAAGCAAAAGGCTAAAAGAATATACGGGGTTCTGGAAAATCAGTTCAGAATTTATTTCGAAAGAGCTACCAGACAAAAAGGCGTTACGGGTGAAAACCTTTTAAGGCTATTAGAGTTAAGGCTGGATAATGTGGTTTACAGATTGGGATTTGCTAAATCCAGGACTCAGGCAAGACAGATTGTAAGGCACGGACACATTGAAGTGAACGGGAAAAAGGTAACAATACCTTCCTATCAGGTAAGAGCAAAAGACATAATAGCGGTAAGGGAAAAGAGCAGGGATCTTGAATTTTTCAAAGAAATAGCCGAACTGGGCAGAACAAGAATAGTGCCCGATTGGCTGTCGGTGAATTACGATACGCTTACGGGAGAGGTATTAAGGGTACCCAATAGAGAAGATATCGATATACCGGTGCAGGAGCACCTGATAGTAGAGCTCTACTCCAAATAATTAAGCCCTCGGTGGATTTTTTAGCAAGGAGGGTAAATAGAACATTATGAATGAATTTGAAAAGCCAAGGATAGAATTGGTTGAGGTCAGCGAGGATAATACCTACGGAAAATTGGTAATCGAGCCCCTGGAAAGAGGCTACGGCACAACCCTTGGCAATTCTCTCAGAAGGGTCTTGCTCTCATCAATACCCGGTGCAGCAGTAACATCAATAAAGATAGACGGAGTTCAGCACGAATTTTCCACAATTCCAGGAGTTCTGGAAGATGTGGTAGAAATTATCCTTAACATAAAAGGATTGGCAATTAAGATGTATACGGATGAACCAAAGATTCTCAGAATCGAAGCTCAGGGAGAAGGAGAAGTCACAGCTAAGGATATTATATGCGATGCGGATGTGGAAATAGTGAATAAGGATCACCACATTGCAACTCTTGAAAAAGATGCGAGATTCTTTGCGGAACTTACCCTTGAAAAAGGAAAGGGCTATGTCAGCGCAGAGAAAAACAAAAAACCCGGGCAACCAATTGGAGTAATACCCATTGATTCAATCTTCACACCTGTAATCAAGGCGAATTATACGGTGGAACATACCCGTGTAGGCTATGTTACGGACTATGATAAGCTAACCTTGGAAGTATGGACAAATGGCACGATCAAACCCGATGAGGCGGTTAGCGAAGCCGCAAAAATCCTGATAAATTACTTTGGATTGTTTACAGGACTATCGGAGATGACGAAAAAAGTGGAAGCTCCGGTAGAAAAGGAAAAGGATGAAAAGGAAAAACTTCTTGAAATGCCGATAGAAGAACTGGATTTGTCCGTCCGCTCTTATAACTGTTTGAAGAGGGCGGGAATAAACACCATAGGAGAACTTATCCAGAAAACACCTGAAGATATGATGAAGGTAAGAAACCTGGGTAAGAAATCCTTGGAGGAAGTGGAAGAAAAACTCGCAGCATTGAATCTTTCATTGAAAAAATCAGAAGACGCATAAGAGGAGCAAAAGTAAGGAGGGAAGAGAAATGAGAAAATTGGGCAGGGATAGCGGACACAGAAAAATGATGCTCCGCAATCTTGTAACATCCCTTTTAAGACACGGCAGGATAATTACCACCGAGACGAGAGCTAAGGAAGTAAGGAGTATTGCGGAAAAAATAATTACAACAGCGAAGAAAAACGATCTTGCATCCAGGAGATTGGTGCTGGCAGAGGTTCTTGATGAAACCACGGTAAAAGAACTTTTTGATAAAATTGCTCCAAAATACCAGGACCGAAATGGCGGCTACACGAGAATAGTAAAAATCGGACCGAGAAGGGGAGACTCCGCGGAACTGGTGGTTCTGGAATTAATATAAAAAATTCTCTGGAAGGACCAGGAGAGCTTTTATATATGGTAAAGGGGGCTTTACAATGGCCGCCGAAATCAGGCTGGAAAATGTTTTCTACCAGTACTCTCAAAGTAAAGATCTTGCCCTGAAGGAAATAAATTTAACAATAAAAAAGGGAGAATTCGTAGCTATTATAGGGCCCAATGGGTCTGGAAAGTCTACCCTTGCAAAATTGTTTAACGGCCTTTTTACCCCCACGGAAGGTGATGTATGGGTAGACGGATTAAATACCAGGGATAAGGATAGGATTTGGGATATAAGGCAGAAAGCGGGTTTGGTTTTCCAAAATCCTGACAATCAAATAGTGGCTACAATAGTAGAGGAAGATGTGGCCTTTGGCCCGGAAAATCTGGGAATCCCACCCGAAGAAATCAGGAAAAGGGTATATGAAGCTCTGAAAACCGTGGAGCTTTATGAATACGCCCATAAAGCCCCCCATCTCTTATCCGGCGGCCAAAAACAGAGGGTTGCAATAGCAGGAATTCTTGCAATGAAACCCGATTACATCATTCTGGATGAGCCTACTGCTATGCTTGACCCCGTGGGGAGAAGGGAAGTTAACAACACGATAAAAAAACTGAACCGGGAAGAGAATAAAACCATCATACTCATTACCCACTTTATGGAAGAAGCGGTTCAAGCCGATAGGGTTTTCGTTATGGAAAAGGGCAAAATTGTAATGGAAGGAAGCCCAAAGGATATCTTCTCAAAGGTGGAAAGGTTAAAACAAATTGGCCTGGATGTACCCCAGGTTACGGAGCTGGCTAACAGTCTTCGGGCAGAAGGCCTGGATGTAAGAGGCGATATTTTGACAATAGACGAAATGGTGGAATGTTTATGCCGATTATTATAAAAAACCTTTCACATATATATATGCCCGGGACGCCGTTTGAATCCGTAGCATTAAAAGACATTAACTGGGAAATAAGCGATGGTGAATTTTGGGGGTTAATAGGGCATACCGGTTCCGGAAAATCAACGCTAATTCAACATTTGAACGGTCTTTTAAGACCTACTTCCGGAGAGATTATAATTGATGGCGTTAACATTGCCGATAAAAAGGTAAATCTAAAAGAAATCAGGCAAAAGATAGGGTTGGTTTTTCAATACCCCGAACACCAGCTTTTCGAAGAAACTGTGGAAAAAGACGTAGCTTTTGGACCAAAAAATATGGGGCTCACGGAAGAGGAGATAACGATAAGGGTAAAAGATGCTTTAGAGGCCGTGGGATTGGATTACCGGGAGGTAAAGGATAGGTCTCCCTTTGAATTGAGCGGTGGGCAAATGAGAAGGGTGGCAATAGCCGGAGTCCTGGCTATGAAACCCAAAGTCCTTGTACTGGATGAACCAACTGTAGGTCTTGACCCAAAGGGGCGGGATGAGATATTAGAAGAAATAGTCTATCTCAGGAAAAAGTATGAAATGACTATTATTCTCGTATCTCACAGCATGGAAGATATTGCAAGGCTGGTGGATAAAATTGCGGTTCTTCACAGAGGCCAGTTGGTAAAGTGCGGAACCCCGAAGGAGATTTTTAAGGACCGGGAAGGCCTTTCTTCCATAGGCCTCGATGTTCCTCAGATTACTCATCTTATGTACCGCCTGAGGGAAAGAGGATGGGATGTACCAACGGATGTGCTCACCGTGGAGGAAGCAAAAAAGGCCATTTTAAAAGTAATAAGGGGGAAAGGCTATGCGCGAGCTTAGCATAGGGCAGTACATTCCCGGAGATTCCTTTATCCACCGGCTGGACCCCAGGACCAAAATAATAATAACCTTTGTGTTCATGATAGTGCTGTTCGTAATAAATGATTTTTCTGGGTATATATTCCCTGCTATTTTTATAATACTTTCAGCCCTGTATTCGAAAATATCTATAAAGTACATGATCAAAGGCTTAAGGCCATTGCTTTTTATAATTTTACTGACCTTTGTATTGAATATTTTTATGATAAAGGGAAGGATATTGTACGAGATAGGGCCCTTTGATATTACTTATGAGGGGCTTTATCAGGGTGTTTTTATGGCTTTAAGATTGATATTTCTGATAGTCGGTACGTCACTCTTAACCTTGACCACCTCTCCTATATTGATGACCGATGGGATAGAATACCTTTTAAAACCCTTTAAGGGCGTAGGAGTACCTGCCCATGAGCTGGCGATGATGATGACCATTGCATTACGTTTTATTCCTACACTTTTGGAAGAAACGGATAAAATTATGAAGGCGCAGATGGCGAGGGGTGCTGATTTTCAAAGCGGAAATATAATAAACAGGGCTAAAAGTCTTGTGCCTATATTAGTCCCCCTTTTTGTAAGTGCCTTCCGGCGTGCGGATGAACTGGCAATGGCCATGGAATCGAGATGTTATAAGGGTGGAGAAAACAGGACCAGGATGAAAGAACTGAAAATGACTGCAAATGATGTACTGGCGTTTATGATTACAGCGGTAATGGTGGGAGGATGTGTTGCCAGCAGGTTTTTGTGGTAGGTGGCAAAATCAATGAATATTAAAATAGAAATAGAATACGATGGTACAAATTACCACGGGTGGCAGAAACAAAAAAATTCCTTAACGGTTCAAGAAGTAATGGAAAAGGCCATAGGGGAAATTACCGGTGAAGAAATAAAATTAATTGGAGCGGGCAGGACGGATGCCGGCGTTCATGCAAGAGGGCAGGTGGCAAATTTTCATACAAACACCCGCATTCCTGTGGAAAGATTGCCCTATGCCATAAACAGCCAGTTACCACCGGATATCGTCGTAAAAAGTGCCGAAATCGTTCCCGAAGATTTTCACGCAAGGTACAGCGCAAAATCCAAGGTGTATACCTATAATATTTACAACTCTAAGTATTTATCGCCCTTTTACAGGAACTACAGCTACTTTTTTCCCTGCAATGTTCTTATACCTTCAATGAAGAAGGCGGCAGAAAGCTTTGTAGGTGAACACGATTTTTCCGCATTTATGTCTTCTCAAAGCAGCGTAAAAAATACGGTCAGAACTGTAAAAAGGCTGGAGATTACAAAGGAAAAGGATCTGATAACGGTAGAAATCGAAGCTAACGGATTTTTATACAATATGGTAAGAATCATTGCGGGAACTCTTTTGATGGTGGGAATTGGAAAAATAGAACCGAGCGAAATTCCGGATATAATTAGATCAAAGGACAGGAAAAGAGCGGGCCCTACTCTGCCGGCCAACGGATTGTTCCTTGAGAAAGTAATTTACGATTGAGCTTGACATTGAAAAAAAAAGTTAATAAAATAACCTTGTGATTAAGGAGGGATATAATGAAAACCTTCATGGCAAAAAAAGGTGAGATTAAACGCGAATGGTATATAATAGATGCCGCTGATAAACCTCTTGGAAGGCTTGCAGCTCAGGTGGCAAAAATTTTGAAAGGAAAGCACAAACCTATATATACTCCCCATGTGGATACCGGGGATCACGTTATTGTAGTGAATGCGGAGAAAGTAATTTTAACAGGTAAAAAATTGGACAAAAAGATTTATTACCGCCATTCAATGTATCCCGGTGGATTAAAAGCTGAAACCTATAGGAGCTTTTTAAAGAGAGCTCCGGAAAAGGCTGTATATAAAGCGATCTGGGGCATGCTGCCTCACAATTCCCTGGGCAGAAAGATGATTAAAAAGTTAAGGGTTTACAGAGGGCCTGAACATCCGCATCAAGCCCAGCAGCCAAAGGAATTACCCTTTGAAGGATAATAGGAGGAAAGGAGCGAGAGGATGAAAGATGCTATCTTAACCACCGGCAGGAGAAAGACCTCGGTGGCAAGGGTTTGGATAAAACCGGGGAACGGGCAGATTACTATTAACAAAAGGCCTTTTGAAGAGTATTTTACATTAGAAACCTTAAGGCAGGAGGTTTTAAAACCCTTTGCAGTTACCAATACTCTTGGAAAATTTGATGTGATGGCAAAGGTAGAGGGTGGTGGATTTACCGGCCAGGCGGGAGCTGTACGCCATGGTATTGCAAGGGCGCTGCTTCAAATTGACGAGTCTTTTAAACCGGTATTGCGCAAGGAAGGACTATTAACCAGGGACCCGAGAATGGTGGAAAGGAAAAAGTACGGGCTCAAAAAAGCACGCCGTGCCCCGCAATTCTCAAAACGTTAAAGAAGGACGGAGTCCTTCTTTTTTCTTTAAATTAAAAAGATAAAAAATTGACAATTAAGTATATATTAAATTATTTTCAGAAAAACTATTTTACAGGTTTTTATTGGTATATAATTATAGGCAAAGGGTAATTAAAATAAATAAAAGGTTAAAATTAATAAATAAATAATTAAAAAGGGGGATAAAAATGATCTACGATCTTATAATTATAGGCGGAGGTCCCGCAGGGCTTTCAGCAGCAATTTACGGAGCAAGGGCAAGACTAAAGACATTAGTTGTGGAAAAGATGTATGCCGGTGGACAGGCGGCTATTACCGACAGGATTGAGAATTATCCGGGGTTTGTGGAAGGTATTGGCGGAATGGAACTTACCGAAGCGATGAAAATGCAGGCAGAAAGGTTCGGAGCAAAATTCGTTAATGGAGAGGCTCAAAGGATAATTCCAAAGGATGGTAGATTTATCGTAGAATTGAAAAATGAACAATTAGAGGCAAACGCGGTGATCCTTGCAATGGGCGCTGAAGCCAGAAAGCTGATGGTTAAAGGCGAGAAGGAATTTACCGGCAGGGGCGTCTCCTATTGTGCCACCTGTGATGGCGCATTTTACACGGACAGGAAGGTAGTAGTTGTAGGTGGAGGAGACTCTGCAATAGAAGAAGCCCTTTACCTAACAAAATTTGCAGAAAGTGTAACGGTAGTGCACAGGAGAAATGAACTGAGGGCTACCAAGATACTTCAGGAAAGAGCCTTTTCCAATGAAAAAATAAAATTTTTGTGGGATTCGGTGGTAGAAGAGGTAAAGGGACAAGAAGCGGTTGAGGAAATTGTGGTAAAAAATATTAAGACCGGGGAAATCATTTCCTATCCTACCGATGGCGTTTTCGTAGCTATTGGATGGGAGCCGAATTCCGGTATAGTAAAAGGGCTTGTAAACCTTAACGAAAGAGGCTATATTATTACCGACGAAAATATGGCCACCAATGTTCCGGGTATTTTTGCCGCGGGAGACATCAGGGAAAAGTCTTTAAGGCAGGTTATAACTGCTGCTGCCGATGGTGCTATAGCTGCGGTTTCGGCAGAAAAATATATAGAAGAAAGACGATAATCCCCTCGGCCCTACGCATAATTTTTGCGTAGGGTTTTAAAATAAATGTATAAATAAAGCCTATGAAAAATTAATGATAGTGTAAAATATTTTTAGGTCGAAAAGGAGGAAAAAGCAGAAAAAATGTAGAAAAAAGACCTCACCATCCTCCCAAAGGATGAGTTAAAAAACTCAACAGGAAGGTGAGGTCTTTATGGAAATA
>NZ_LOHZ01000045.1 GCF_001601575.1 Thermovenabulum gondwanense | reverse complement strand
AAAGTTCCTCGATAGCTCAGCGGTAGAGCATCCGGCTGTTAACCGGAGGGTCGCAGGTTCGAATCCTGCTCGGGGAGCCAATTTTTTATGAAATAAAAAAGCTATTGGAGATTTTCCAATAGCTTTTAATTTTTTATTGGTTTTCAAAAAGCCCCAGGTAGAAGAGGGTAGTAGAATGATGGTAAAAGATATTAAGATTTGATTTATCACCTTACTATATAGATGGATAATAGAGCTGATAAAATTAAATGATGGTAGGAGATAGAGTTCTTTTAGAAAGTACTTTAAAGCTTGGGGCGACTTTTAGAATATAAAAAAAAAGTTAAAATAGATAAAAAATGGATGCTATGAGAAGATAGATAAAAATTATAGGGGCATAAAATGCCCCTATAATATCGATAATGTGAAGGATAAGATTTCTACATAAGGAATAGAACGGCTGCAATAGTTGATACTATTAATCCAACTACAACTGGAATAAAATTCTTTCTCACAAGATCAAATACGGGCACACCTACTATTCCTGCAACAGCAACTAAGGAACTCCATGCAATTATTGTTCCTCCACCGGCCCAAATTGCACCCATTTGGCCAATTGCTGACAAAGCAGCGGCTACCTTAACGTTTCCTGCTGCCATCGCGCCGGCCAATGTACCTGTCATAGGAAGGCCGGAGAATCCCGAACCATCCAGTCCAGTTATTATACCGAGGATTAACATTCCAAAAGCAGATAAAAACCCTTTTGCAGGAATCGCAGAAGAAATTATTTTACCAATATCAAAAAGGTATCCGGGAGCACCTTCTCCTAAAATTGACTTTACAGCGTCGGGATTACCGAGGAAGAAAAATCCGGCTATGGGTAATATTTGACCCATTACTTTAAATGCAAACACAAGCCCATCGGTTAAATGATCCGCTATAATATCAAGCCCTTTACTACCTTCAACCCACAGAGTGGCAATAACCATTATTGTAATAGCTGTGCCACCCAGCAGTGCTGAAGCATCTCCGCCTCTAATATTAAACTTAAACATGGCGACTATGACTAATATTATAGAAATTAACAGCAACCAAACGAGATATGGTGCATGAAAAGTTTTTGCTTTTGCTCCCTTTTCTTCAATACTCTTTTTAGCTTCTTGATGGCCGGTTTTTATAAAGTTTTCGATATCATTTCTCATAAAAATATAAGCAAGAATTATAGCAGTAACACCTGTGATTATTGATAGTATTGCTGCGTAATTGGTGACAATAGGAATTGGAATACCCGCAGACTTTGCCGATAATCCCGGTGCACCTTGAATTACGAAGTCACCGGATAAAGCCATTCCCTGACCTGCAAGGGCTATTGCTACTGCTGCTGCCATTGGAGGAAGTCCGGCTTTAATGGCAGCGGGAACCAAAAGGGTACCTATCAAAGGAACCGCAGGAGTAGGCCAGAAGAACAAAGAAATTACGAAAGTTGAGATTACCAGCACGAGGTAGCTTATAAATGGTGAAACCATTAATTTTTTTAATGGAGCGACCAATAGCTCATCAGCTCCGGTCACGCTTAACGATTTGAGCATTGCTACCATTAAACCGATTATTACAAAGATACTGCCCAGTTCGGAAAGGGCCGCTATATTTGCACGAAAAACTGCGGTGACCGCACCAATTAGTGATCCCTTAAAAATCAATCCAATTAAAAAAGTAGAAACAATACAGGGAATAAGTACGTTCCTTCTAAAAATCATTGTGATAACTACCGCAAGGGTACCTAAGGCGTAAATCCAATGAGCAAGAGTCATATTTCAGCCTCCTTAGAAAATTTTTTAAAAAAATTTAATTATTTTGATCCCCTAAAATAATATTTTCTTAATCACCTCCTCATCAATGATGACAACCATCTTTATTATTATTAATTCTACCTGTAAAGAAAAAATCCTTTTTAAATTTAGAAAAAATTTTTTAATAACTTTTCATCTTTTATATTTTATATTTGAGCGATTTTCTTTATGCATGTATTAAGTGTATTCTCTAAATTTTGTCAAGGTATAAAAAATATTTTTTTAGTAATATGTAAAAAATAAAAAAGAAAAAAATATAAGCAGGATTATTAAAATTGAGGGAGAATATTATAAGTATAATACTCTTCATCAATGATGAGTAGTATAAGGAGGGTTAAAGAATGCCAAGAGTAATAATCATTGGAGGCGGATGGTCTGGATGTGCCGCTGCTTTGGCTGCAAAAAAAGCTGGTGCCGAAGTTTTTTTATTGGAAAGAACCGATATGCTTTTAGGTACGGGGTTAGTTGGAGGAATAATGCGAAATAATGGTCGTTTTACAGCGACGGAAGAAATGATTGCTATGGGAGGTGGAGAACTTTTTGAAGTAACTGATAATGTGGCAAGGCACAAAAACATAGAGTTTCCGGGGCATAAACATGCGACTTTATACGATGTGGCAAAGGTAGAACCAGCAGTAAAAGATTTGTTAAAGAGTAAGGGTATTAATATAAGAACTGAATGTAGAATTGTAGATGTAGAAATGGAAAACTCAAAAATTGTTGCGGTAATAAATGACGAAGAAGAAAGATATGAAGGAGATGTTTTCATAGACTGTACGGGTACGGCAGGACCACAGAATAATTGTACAAAATATGGTAACGGCTGTGTAATGTGCATTATTAGATGTCCAAGCTTTGGGGGCAGGGTGAGTATTGCAGGAAAAGCAGGAATTAAAGAAATGATAGCAAAAAAGGCGGATGGCACTTACGGAGCTATGAGCGGTTCCTGCAAACTTCACAAGGAATCCTTAGATCATAATATCGTAGATAAATTAAATAAAGAAGGGGTGGTAGTAGTACCCATTCCTCCTGAAGTAAGAGAAGATGAATATATTTTAACTGCAAAAGCCTGCCAACAATATGCATTAAAAGAATTTATCGAAAACATTATCCTTTTAGATACCGGGCATGCAAAATTAATGGCTCCTTTTTTCCCGCTGGAACAATTAAGGAAGATTCCCGGATTTGAAAATGCCAGGTATGAAGACCCCTATGCTGGAGGTAGAGGAAACTCAATAAGATATACAGCAATTTGTCCCAGGGATAATTATCTGAAGGCTGCAGGAGTCGATAATTTATTTGTAGGCGGTGAAAAAGCAGGTCCTCTTGTGGGTCATACCGAAGCAATTTGCACGGGTACCTTAGCCGGCGCAAATGCTGTAAGATTTGCAGCAAAAGCAGAACTGATTAATATCCCGGTGGATTTAGCTGTCGGAGATGCAATAAATCATGTAGGAGAACAGATGAAGACGGAAGAGGGAATAGCCAAAAAATACACTTTTTCAGGAGCTACCTATTTTGAAAGGATGAAAAAATTAGGATTATACACCACAAATATTGATGAAATTAAAGAAAGAGTCAAAAAAGCGGGAATGGAAAATATTTTTAATGTCAAGGTAATATAAAATTTTAAAAATGCTGTTGAACATTTTGTTCAGCAGCATTTTTATATAAAAATTTAATGAAAAATATGAATATTAAAATAGAAAAATTATACATTTTATATATAAAAGATAAGAAAGGGAGTATATTTATATATACTAAAAATGTTTACATAAAATGATTTATTAAAGAATCTTTAATTAAAATACAGGGATTTTTGCTTTTTTTAATTTAAAGTTTTTTGTGTTAAAATATTAGAAACATCCTTCTGGCCTCCCAAGAAAAGGAGGATAAAAAATGAGAAAAAAAATGCTTATTTTCTTTATAATTCTTTTGATGGGAATTCTTATTACCTCCCATGTTTTTGCATCGACGAGTGGGATAGTTTTAAAAGAAGGAATGAGAGGAAGAGAAGTTGCTTTATTACAGCAAAAGCTCAAGGAATTGGGTTATTACTACGGAAGTGTTGATGGAGTATTCGGTTGGAGAACAAAGCTTGCTGTAATGAACTTTCAGAGGTCGCGGGGATTAAAAGTTGACGGTATTGCTGGTTATTGGACATTAAGAGCTTTAAACTTAAGTTTCGATAATACTTACAGAGGATATGAAGGTAGGTTTTCAGCGAGAGATATTGAACTGCTGGCAAGACTTGTTTATGCAGAAGCCAGGGGTGAACCTTATATAGGCCAGGTGGCTGTAGCGGCATCGGTATTGAACAGGATAAAAAGTCCCTTATACCCCAATTCGATTCCGGAAGTAATATTCCAAATTGAGGGAGGCCGTTATCAGTATAGTTGCGTTCCGGATGGACAGATAAATTTAGTTCCGGATGAAACGGCAAGGAAAGCGGTCTATGATGCTCTTTCAGGTTTCGATCCTTCAAAGGGAGCAATAGGTTACTATAATCCAAAAAAGACTAATGATTTATGGGTACGGCAAAGGCCGGTAACCGTTATTATTGGAGACCACGTATTTTTTAAATAAAAAAGAAAATTTCATAAAAACCCTGTGGTTTTTAAATCACAGGGTTTTAAATTTAATATTGACTTTGTGCTATTAAAAAATAATAATTAAAATAGTATAAAAAAAGGTGTGAAAAACAAATTATGGCAATAATGGAATATCTGACGGTAAAACACGAATCGCAAGCGGAATTATTAATAAAAAAATCCAGGTTTATAGCTCATGTTAAATCGGTGGAAACTATAAATGAAGCGGAAACATTTATTTCTTCGATAAAAAGAAAATACTACGATGCCACACACAACACTTATGCTTTTAGCGTGGGCCTTGAGGTCGAGGAGATACAAAAATCAAATGATGATGGTGAACCGAGCGGTACTGCTGGAAAGCCAATATTAGAAATAATAAGAATGAAAAATTTAAAAAATACCGTGGTTGTAGTTACAAGGTACTTTGGAGGCATATTACTGGGAGCGGGAGGATTGATCAGGGCATATGGCGAATGTGCAAAACAAGGTATAGAAAAGGCGGGTATTATAAAAAAAATTAAATGTGATAGGTATTTAATGGAGGTAGATTATCAAATATTTAATAAGATAGAGAAACTCTTCAAGGAAAAAGGTTTTGTAATTAAAGAAAAACGATATTTGGAAAAAGTAATTTTTGAAATATTTAAACCCTATTATTTAGGTCTTTCTCCCGATGTGTTGGTAAAAGATAATGGATATTTAAATGTAACTGTTAGATGGTTAGGTAACGATTTTGCTGAAATAGATAACGATAATAATTTTATGTAAACAGTTAGAAGGAGGCATTACATTGAATACAGAAATACTTGCAGGTAAACTGGTGGATTGGCTAAAAGAAAAAGTTTACAGTGCTGGGGCAACCGGAGCAGTATTTGGTATGAGCGGCGGGATTGACTCGGCAGTGGTAGCGGTATTATGTAAAAAAGCCTTTGGTCAAGATATTCTGGGTCTATTCCTTCCCTGTTACAGTAGTAAAAAAGATGAGGAAGATGCAATAAAAGTTGCAAAAAAATTTGAAATCCCCTTAAAAAAAATTTCCCTGGACCCAGTTTATGATACCTTTTTGACTATTTTAGACCCCACTGAAAATAAAACGGCGAAGGCAAATATTAAGCCAAGGCTTCGTATGATTACCCTTTATTATTATGCTGCTTTAAGAAATTACCTGGTTATAGGGACGGGAAATAAAAGCGAGCTTACGGTTGGGTATTTTACAAAATATGGTGATGGTGGGGTTGACCTGTTACCGCTGGGTAATTTGGTAAAATCCCAGGTTAGGGATTTGGCAAGGTTTTTTGAAATTCCCGAGGATATTATTGATAAGCCTCCTACGGCCGGTTTGTGGGAAGGGCAAACCGATGAAGGAGAGATGGGTATATCTTATAAAGAGCTGGATACTTATATCTTAACGGGTGAAGCATTGCCTCACGTAAAGGAAAAAATAGAAAATATGAATAAAAAAAGTGAACATAAAAGGAGATTACCTCTTATACCACCTTTTTAACTTCTCTTCTTTTACTAATAATTTTTTTATGCTAAAATAATTTAGGAAGTTAAAAAAGGGAGGGGAGACAAATGTCGGGGCATTCAAAATGGGCAAATATCAAGCATAAAAAAGCAAAAATGGATGCTCAAAAGGGAAAGCTTTATACGAAGCTTAGCAAAATGATAATTGTTGCAGTTAGGGAAGGCGGCCCTGATCCTAATGCCAACAGCAAATTAAGGGATCTTATAGAAAAAGCGAAAGAAGCTAATATGCCCAACGAAAACATAATGCGGGCAATTAAAAGAGGTAGTGGAGAGTTAGGTGGCGAAAATGTAGAACATGTTATGTATGAAGGTTACGGTCCCGGCGGTGTCGCTATAATGTTATCGGCTATGACGGATAATAGAAACAGGACTGCCAGCGAAATTCGCCATCTTTTCGATAAATACGGTGGAAATCTCGGCGAAGCCGGTTGCGTAGCCTGGATGTTTGAAAAAAAGGGGCTTATTTTAATAGAAAAAAATGAAAGAACGAATGTAGATGACATTATGATGATTGCCATTGAAGCAGGAGCTGAGGATATACAGGAGCAAGAAGATTCAATAGAAATCACCACATCAACGGAAAATTATGAACAGGTAAAAAAGGCTTTAAAGGATAATAATATTGTTCTTTCTTCGGCCGAAATAACTTACCTTCCGAAAAGCACGGTAGAGGTAAGTGGCAAAGACGCGGAGATGTTGGAAAAATTGCTTGATGTCTTGGAAGATCATGATGATGTAGAAGAAGTGTATTCTAACTACGACTCTAAATAAAACCGAATTTGAATATTTCGACGTAAATATGGGCATACTAATTTCTTGAAATAAAGGAGGAATTAGTATGCCCAAAAAAATTTATTTTGTTTATTTTATAATTTTTTTTCTGGGAGTCCTGCTGGGAAGTATTTTTCCAAAAAATTATAATTTCCTTCCAAAATCCTCTGAACTTTCAAATATTGTTAAACATACCTTTGAAGATGAAATAATTACAGAAAAAACCAGAATAGTATGCTTTACATACTACAAAAAATGTGGACATACCAGGGTTTTTGATATACCTGTTCAAAAATATATTGGACAAAAGTTTACCGATTTTGAAAAGGGATTGGAAAGCGGTGTAAAAATAGAGAAATTTTCTTCGGATGAAATAATTATAAAAAAGGAAGAAGATTCTTATTGCGATGACCATTATTATATAGGGACAAAAGACGGTTTTGTTTCATTGTTTAAGGGAGTACCGGGAGAACCTTCGGTGATTATAGAAAAAACCGATATTCCCACCGATGTTTTGAAAGAAGAAGATAGGGATATTTTAGAACGGGGTATTGTTATAAAGGACAGGGAAGAATTTTATAAAATATTAGAAGGGTTAAGTAATTGATTTTTAAAAAGCTTTCTTTTAATATTTAAAAGAAGGCTTTTTTTATATTGAAGGAAAAAGCTCTATTGATGAAGAAATTATAAAAAAGGAGATATTTTATGATAGTAATAGGCATAGATCCGGGTATTGCAATTTGCGGTTACGGTGTTCTTTACGAAAAGGACAGGATCGAAGTAATTGATTATGGTGTTATTGAAACCGGGAGCGACCTTTCCAAGCCCAAAAGATTAAAAAAGGTGTATGAAAGTTATATAGAATTGTTGGAAAAGTACAATCCCGATGCTGTGGCGGTGGAAGAACTGTTTTTTAACAAGAATGCCAAGACGGCTATTTCCGTAGGCGAAGCCCGCGGGGTTGCGCTTTTGGCCGCTGCATTAAAAGGGGTGGAAATATATGAATATACACCTCTTCAGATAAAACAGATGGTAGTGGGATATGGATGGGCTAAAAAAAACCAAATACAGGAAATGACAAGGGTACTGCTTAATCTAAAAGAATTACCAAAGCCGGATGATGCTGCTGATGCTTTGGCGGTGGCCCTGTGTCATCTTTATTGTAAAAACATAGAAAAAATTTACGGGGTGTAAAAAATGTTCGAATTCATAAAAGGTATACTGATAGATTTAAACCCCTCTTTTGCCATTATCGAAGCAGGTGGCCTTGGATACAGGATGAACATATCCCTTAATACCTATGAAAAGATAAAAGAGTACATAAAACAAGAAATAAAGCTTTTTAGCTACTTAGTGGTTAAGGAAGATTCTTTAGATTTATACGGTTTTTACGACAGGGAGGAGAGGGATTTTTTTATTTCCCTAAATAAAGTTTCTGGAATAGGACCAAAACTTGCTCTTACGATATTATCGTATTCAGATGTAAATTTATTAAAAAAAGCAATCAGTTTTGAAGATGTCAGCAAGCTGAGTTCGATTCCCGGTATAGGGAAAAAAACGGCTCAGAAATTGATTCTGGAATTAAAAGATAAAATAAAATATATTGAAAGCGATTCAAATTCTATTTATGAAGCAAGGGAAGTACTATTAACCTTAGGATTCAAAATGGAAGAAGTAAACAAAGCCCTTTCAAATGTAGATAAAACAAAGGACACCGAGGAGATAATAAAAGAAGCTCTGAAGTTTTTTTCAAAATAGAGGTGATGTTTTTTGAAAGATAGAATTGTTACTCCTTTGTTGAAAAACAGCGAAGATGCTGAACTGGAAATAAGCCTTAGGCCAAAGACCTTTGACGAATACATAGGGCAGGAGAGCGTGAAAGAAAATCTTAGAATTTTCGTAAAAGCCGCACTGATGAGGAAAGAACCCTTGGATCATGTATTGCTTTACGGTCCTCCTGGTCTCGGTAAGACCACCTTAGCATTTATAATAGCTAAGGAAATGGGGGTTAATATAAGGATTACTTCCGGTCCTGCTATTGAAAGACCGGGTGATTTGGCAGCAATATTAACGGGTTTGGGAGAAGGCGATATACTTTTCATAGATGAAATTCACAGACTGCATCCATCGGTAGAAGAAGTTTTATATCCTGCGATGGAGGACTTTTGCTTGGACATAGTCATAGGCAAAGGACCTGCGGCAAAATCCATAAGGCTTAATTTAAAACCCTTTACTCTAATAGGAGCAACAACCAAAGCTGGTATGCTTACCTCTCCTTTAAGGGATAGATTTGGGGTAAGATGCCATTTGGAATTTTACAAAAAGGAAGAATTGATGTTGATTATTAAAAGAGCTGCTGAAATTCTCGGCGTAATTATAGATGTAGAGGCGGCAGAGAAAATTGCTGAATGTTCCCGGGGAACACCGAGAATTGCAAACCGCCTTTTAAGGAGGATAAGAGACTTTGCCCAGGTAAAAGCAAAAGGGATAATTACCCGGGAAGTGGCGGAAGAAGGTTTGAAATTATTGAATGTGGATTCCAAGGGGCTCGATCAAGAGGATAGAAGGCTATTGTTGACCATAATAGAGAGATTTAAGGGAGGGCCCGTAGGAATAGAGGCCTTGGCTTCAGCTTTAAATGAGGAAGTATCGACAATAGAAGATATTTATGAACCCTATTTATTAAAAGAGGGATTTATTATAAGGACCGCAAGAGGAAGAATGGCCGCTGAAAAGGCTTACGAGCATTTGGGTATTAAAAGGGATTGAAATGGGGTGCTATGGATGAAAAAATTTTTATTATCCTTTGCGATGATATTTTGGATCGTTCTAGCATTCGCTAATTTTCCGGTTTATGGTCAGGATGTATCTGAAAAAAATATTAGAATAGGACTTTTTTTTGATAAAACCGCAAAGGAAAGTTATACTATAAGATCAAGTTCGGGATTTAATATTTTGGTTAAACAAAATAATGAAAATGGAGAATTTAAAGTAATTGCTGAAATAGATTTTACTGAATTAGAGGTAGCCCTGCAAAATGGAAAAGTAATATTTTTAAAATCCGGTAACCCTATTTCCAATTTGAGTCTTGAGATATCACCGGAAAAACCCGTTTATATTTCCTCAAAATCTGGAATTATTTTTTTTGAAGGAAAGCAATACAGAGGTAATATTGGATTGTTCCCTGATTTATCAAAAAAAGGTATGACGGCAATAAATGAATTAAACATTGAAGAATACCTTTACGGTGTAATACCTCTTGAAATGGCACCTTCGTGGCCTATGGAGGCTTTGAAGGCTCAAGCAGTTGCAGCCAGAACTTTTGCGGTATACAACTTAAATAAATGGGCTAAGTACGGTTTTGATTTAACGGCAAATTCTTCTGATCAAGTTTACGGAGGTTATGATTGCGAAAGTCCGAGGACCAACCAGGCTGTAGAATTAACCCGGGGAGAAATAATATATTATAAAGATAAGCCCGTATTGGCCTTTTTTCATTCCAATAGCGGAGGATTTACGGAAGATTTCAAAGATTGGTACACACAGGAACTGCCTTATCTCAAATCAAAGAAAGACCTATTTTCAGAGGAAGTAGCGGATGTATGGGAAAAACATTTTTCTTTTGAGGAGCTGGGAAACTATTTAAAAACAATGGGCTTCGATCCCGGAGATATAACGGATTTTATAATTTCTGAGAGGAGCAGCACCGGTAGGGTAAAAAAAGTTATAATAAAAGGGACAAAAGGGGAAAAATCCTTTTCCTCTAATGAAATAAGAAATTTGCTTTCTTTAAAAAGCACTCTTTTTGAAGTAAACAAAAACATAACTACCGAAAGACAAATATATGCAATTACCGGTAATGGAATATTTAGTTTAAACGGTTTTGATGCTTCAGACAAAGTTTATATTGAATCAAAAAATGGTAAAAATTCCTTATCCGATTTATTAAACATTTATATTATGGGGAAAGATACTATAAATAAGCTCCAGGCCGCTTCCGGGATTAAAATTATCGGCCGAGGCTGGGGACACGGAATAGGGATGAGCCAGTGGGGTGCCAGGGTAATGGCAGAAAAAGGATATAATTATAAGGATATACTTTCTTTTTACTATACAGGAGTAACCATAGGGAGATGAAAAAATATGGATTTAAAAGAATTTTACTACGATTTACCCGAGGAACTAATTGCTCAGGAACCGTTAAAAGAAAGGGACAAATCAAGGCTTCTGGTTTTAAAAAAGGAAACCGGCGAAATGGAACATAAAATTTTTTATGAGATTATTAATTATATGAATGAAGGGGATTGCTTGGTATTAAATAATACGAAAGTGATACCCGCCAGGTTAATTGGTGAAAGAGAAGACACAAGAGGCACCATTGAGTTTGTTTTATTAAACAGAATAAAAGGGAATATATGGGAAGTACTGGTAAAACCCGGTAGAAGGGCAAAATTAGGGAAAAACTTTATTTTTGGTGATGGTTTATTAAAAGCAAGGGTGATTGATTACACTGAAGCGGGAGGAAGAATAGTAGAATTCTCTTATGAGGGGATATTTGAAGAGATTTTGGACCAACTGGGAGAAATGCCCGTACCCCCTTATATAAAAAAGAAGCTTGAAGAAAAGGACCGGTATCAAACTGTTTATGCTAAATTTCCCGGATCTGCGGCTGCACCAACGGCTGGTCTTCATTTCACCGCTGAATTATTAGAAAAAATTAAAGAAAAAGGTGTAAAAATTGCTTATATTACCCTGCATGTAGGGCTCGGCACTTTCAGACCGGTTAAGGTAAGAGAAATTGAAAAACACAAAATGCACGCCGAATACTACGAAATTTCTCAGGAAACAGCCGATATTATTAATAATACAAAAAAAGAAGGGAAAAGATTATTTGCGGTGGGGACAACTACGACGAGAACCCTCGAAACGGTAAGTGATCCCAAAGGATTTGTTACTGCGAAAAAAGGCTTTACGGATTTATTCATATATCCAGGCTATAAATTCAAGGCCATTGATGCTCTAATTACAAATTTTCACTTACCCGAGTCCACTTTGATAATGCTGGTTTGCGCTTTTGCAGGGAAGGAAAAAGTAATGAGATCATATGAAGAAGCTGTGAAAAATAGGTACAGGTTTTTTTCCTTTGGAGATGCTATGTTGATTGTATAGAAAGAAAGGAGGAAAGTTTTGAAAAAGAAAATAACAAATTTTATTGTTAAAAGCGTGTTTTTATTGGAAGCTTTTTTGGCATTTTTTATTATATTTGGAGTAATTGTGGGTTCGATTGATCTTGTTAGGTATTTCAGGATGATATATGAAACGCCGCCGCTACAGACCTTTTCGTTATTACAAACCTTTTTAGGCCATGCCTTGCTTTTGGTAGTAGGTTTAGAGCTTGTTATAATGCTTGTAAGACATACGCCTTCGAGTATAGTAGAAGTGTTACTTTATGCCACTGCAAGGAAAATAATAATAGAGACAAAATCCACCTGGGAAATATTTTTGGGTATTATAGCAATTGGGGTTATTTTTGCTATTAACAGGATTTTTGCACCGGGTAAATCCTTTTCCAGCGAAGGGGTTCTTGTAAATTCTGCAATGCCCGTTGAAGAGGTAAATAGGTTAGCAAATGTCAATATTCCTAAGAACTTGGGAAATACTATAGGAGGTGTAATTTTTAATTTAGCAAATGAAGAGGGCAAGGTAATAAAAGAAAAGGATGTATTTTATATAAATGACGCAGAAGTTACAATAATTTCTATGGAAGAAAATTTAATTAAAAATCTATTAATAAAAAAGATAAAGGATGGGGAAGATTAGTGAAATTTGAAGTAATAAAATTTTCGGAGAAAACAAGAGCACGAAGAGGAAAAATTTTTACTTTTCATGGAGAAATAGATACTCCCGTTTTTATGCCTGTAGGAACCCAGGCATCGGTAAAAACCATGGCGCCACACGAACTGGAAGAACTGGGAGCAAAAATTATACTTGGCAATACCTATCATCTTTATTTAAGGCCTGGTCATAAACTTATAGAAGAAGCCGGAGGACTTCATAAGTTTATGAACTGGAGGGGATCTATTTTAACAGATAGCGGAGGTTATCAAGTTTTCAGCCTGGGAGAATTGAGAGAAATCAGAGAAGAAGGAGTTACTTTTAGATCCCATATAGATGGTTCTATTCATTTTATTTCACCGGAAATATCCATTGAAATACAGAATTCTTTGGGTGCGGATATTATAATGTGTTTCGATGAATGCATACCATATCCTTCCACGTATGAATATGTTAAGAACTCGGTAGAGAGGACAACGCGATGGGCTCAAAGATGCAAAAAGCACCATAAAAAAAGCGAACAGGCACTTTTTGGAATAGTACAGGGTGGATTATTTGAAGAATTAAGAAAAAAGAGTGCAAAGGATATAACGGATTTAGATTTTGAGGGCTATGCCGTAGGAGGATTGAGCGTAGGAGAACCAAAACAGGAAATGTATAAGGTATTAGACTACACGGTGCCTCTTTTACCAGAGAATAAACCCCGGTACCTAATGGGAGTAGGGTCTCCCGATGCCTTATTTGAAGGAGTAATAAGAGGAATTGACATGTTTGATTGTGTACTTCCTACAAGGATTGCAAGGCATGGGACGGTGTTTACCAAAAAAGGAAAGCTTGTGGTAAGAAATGCAAAATATGCAAAGGATTTTTCTCCTCTTGATCCCGAGTGTGATTGTTATGTTTGTAAAAATTTTTCCAGGGCATATATAAGACATTTATTGAATGCCGGAGAGATTCTGGGGTTACGGTTAACTACCTATCACAACCTGCATTTTCTTTTAAAAATCATGGAAGAAATAAGAAAAGCTATTGAAGGGGATTATTTACTGGAATTGAAAGAGGAATTTTTTAAAAAGTTTGGTTATGAAGATGAGCTATAAAAAAAGGATTTTTTAAAAATTTATCGAATTAACTAATATGCATTTTTATAGTAATTTTGGGAAGGGTGTGATCCTTAGTTGAACAGTACGATTTTCTTACAACAATTCGGGCCTTTAATACTTATATTTGCTATTTTTTACTTTCTATTAATTAGGCCTCAGCAAAAAAGAGACAGAGAAAGAAAAATGATGCTGGAGAGCCTGAAAGAGGGAGACGATGTAATCACAATAGGAGGAATCTACGGTAGAATACTTAATATTAAGGATGATGTCATTACCCTTGAAGTGGGAGATAAACTCAAAATTAAAGTCACACGTTCTGCCATAGGTACAGTTCTAAAAAAATCCGATAAAGCGGATAATAAAGATAAAACTTGATTTTGGAATACTACCTCCTTTCCTCAAATATATATTTATTGAGGAAAGGAGGTTTTTTTATGAAAATTACCGTGAAAAGGAGCCCTCTGCTTGATACAAGAAAAGTATTATCGGGTATATTATTGGCTTTTCTATTGACGATAATTTTTTTATTATTGTTCAGCGTTATAATATATTTTTCATCGATTGCCGAGGAATTTATATCTAAATTAGCTGTAATAGTAATGGCTTTGTCCATTGCGGTATCTTCTTTTATTACATCGAGGGGAATTGAATCAAAAGGCTGGTTAAATGGAGGTCTTATAGGTCTACTTTATACTGCAGCAATAATAATAATTAAAATATTATTTTATAAAGAAGATATTACTGCCTCTTCACTATTTGATGTTCTGTTTGGATTTTTAATCGGGGCTATATCCGGAGCGATCGGTGTAAATATTTAACTTTTCTTGTAATATTTTTTCTGGTATAATAAAAAAGAATTCTTAAATAAAAGGTAGTATCCTATAAGAAACGGAGGGAAAAGTGGGATGAAACATATAATCAAGATTCACAAAGGAGATTTATGTGATCATTTGGAGAAAAAAGGTTGCGGGGAATGCATGGCATCATGCCAATCAGCTTGCAAAACCTCCTGCACGGTGGCAAATCAGGAATGCGAAAATAAAGAGATTAAGTAAAAGGCCTGACGAAGGCCTTTTAATCTTTATATGGATTTGGTTGTTTATTGACTGCTTCTTTTTTAAGGGATATAATAAATTTGTTATGCAACCTTTTTGGGATTGGAGGAGAAATTGATGAATTACAGGACAAAAAGCCTCTTAAAAATCGCACTCATTTTAATTTTAGCTGCTTTTTTGGCTTATACTTTATTGTACGGTATTAAAATCGGTCCTTACAAACAAGCACCTCTGTCAAAATCTATAAAACTTGGATTGGATTTACAGGGGGGAGTATACGTATTATTAGAAGCTGAACCAAAACCGGGACAGGAATTGAATGAAGAGAAAATGAACAGTGCAGTTGAGGTAATTAGAAGAAGGGTAGACCAGCTGGGCGTTGCAGAACCTCTTATTACAAGACAGGGAAATACTCGAATAAGGGTTGAATTACCGGGCGTAAAGGATTCTCAAAAAGCCCTTGAAATAATAGGTAAAACGGCTTCCTTGCGTTTTGTTGGACCCGATGGAACGGTGATTTTGACCGGAGATAATGTGAGAGATGCTCGAGCAATATACGGACAAGCAAATGAACCAATGGTAAGCCTTAAATTAGATGATACCGGTGCAAAAAAATTTGCGGAAGCTACTAAAAAATATTTTGAACAACCAATAGCTATATTACTTGACGAAGAAGTAATTTCTGCTCCCGTTGTAAAAGCGGTTATTACCAATGGAGAAGCAGTAATTGAAGGATTGGAGAGTATTGACAGAGCGGCAGAACTTGCAGCATTAATCAGAGGCGGTGCATTACCCGTTGACTTGGTGCAGAGAGAGGTAAGAACGGTAGGTCCTACGTTGGGTGCGGACTCTCTTGCAAAGAGTGTAGCTGCGGGGAAAATCGGCGTGGTTCTCGTTATTTTGTTTATGATTTTATATTATAGACTACCAGGATTTATTGCAGACATAGCTTTGATGATATATGTAATGATTGTATTAACAGTTTTTATAGCTATAGGAGCTACTTTAACCCTTCCTGGCATAGCAGGATTTATCCTTTCTATCGGTATGGCGGTAGATGCTAATGTTTTAATTTTTGAAAGATTTAAAGAAGAACTTAGAAATGGTAAAACTCTGCGTTCTGCTATAGATGCCGGTTTTAACAGGGCAATGCTTACGATTTTTGACTCAAATATTACTACGATTATTGCAGCAGTGGTACTATTTTACTTCGGTAGCGGTCCAATAAAAGGTTTTGCCGTTACATTGATAATCGGTATTTTAACCAGTATGTTTACCGCTATAGTAGTGACCAGGGTGCTTTTATCAAATATCATTGCATCCAAACTTTTTGTTAACAAAAAATTATTTAGCGCATAAGAGGTGAATAAATGTGAAAATATATAAAATAATGGAACGAAAATATATATGGTTTTTCATTTCACTGGCGATAATATTTGCAGGATTAATTTCCGCGGCAATTAATGGTTTAAACTGGGGTATTGATTTTACCGGAGGTACGATTTTGCATTATAATATGGGGCAGACTTATGAACTTTCTGAAGTAAGAAAAACGCTAACCGATCTGAATATTAAAGATTTTGAAGCAAAGAAAGCTGGAGACGATGGAAATGAGTTGATAATTCGAACAGTGGTTTTATCCAAGGATGAGCAATCAAAAATAACTGAGAGCTTGAAGAATAAATTTTCGAAAATTGAATTGATAAGGGCGGAAAAGGTTGATGCGGTTATCGGCAGCGAATTAAGAAAACAGGCAATAGTTGCCTTAATCATCGCAAATATTTTGATGCTGGCTTATATTTCTTTTCGATTTCAGTTTATATCTGGAATCGCAGCCGTACTGGCGTTAATACACGATGTGCTTATTGTTATAAGCTGGTATGCACTTTTTAGGGTTCCCATTGATAGTTCCGTTATAGCGGTAATACTAACGGTAGTGGGTTATTCAATTAATGATACTATTGTAGTTTTTGATAGAATAAGGGAAAATTTAAAAAACGCAAAAAAAGTATCTTTCAACGAAATTGCAAATATAAGCATTGCACAAACCCTTGCAAGATCTATCAACACATCTTTAACCACCTTACTTACCATTATTGCGCTGAATCTTTTTGGAGGAGAGACTATTAAAGACTTTACAATGGCTTTGATCATTGGTATTGTAAGCGGAACCTATTCCTCAATTTTTATTGCAAGTCCATTGTGGTCTATATGGAGGAAAGATGCAAAAACCGCTTAAAGCTGAAGGAGGGTATGTATGTTAAAAGACCTTTTAACTACGGGGCTTTATGCGGGTATCGGGCTTGTTGCTTTAACCAAAGAAAAGGCTGAAGAAATTATTCAGGAACTGGTTAAAAAAGGAGAAGTCTCGAAGGAAGAAGGCAAAGATCTTTTAAAAACCCTTGTGGACAGAATAGAACAGGAAAAAAAGAAATTGCAGCAGAAAATAGATGAACAAATAGAAATTGCAATTAAGAATATGAATCTGGTGAGGAAACAGGAGATAGAAGAATTAAAGATTAAAATCGAAGAGTTAGAAAGAAAAATTGACGAGTTAAAAAAAGAGGTATAATTTACCTCTTTTTTTTTGTTTATTGGAAATAATATGAGGAAAAATATTTACAAGGAGGGGTGAGAAGATGAAAACATATTCTCAAATAGTTGTGCATGATGGAAATAAAAACTTAATAGATATATTGGATATTTCTGTCTTATCCACATTTACAGGAAATCCAATTCATGTACATGCAGAGGGATTAAGGGGAACGGGCAAAACCACCATAATTAGGGCCTATAAAAGCATTCTTCCTTTTATTGAAAGGATAAAAGGATGTGAGTTTAACTGCGATCCAAGAGCACCCCATTGTCCGGCACATAAAAATTTAAATATGGAAGAAATCGATAAATTAGGAGTAGAAAAAATTAGGATGCCATTTGTAGAAATCTCCGCTTCGGCAAAGAAAGGTACTGTGGTAGGGAGCATCGACCTTGAAAAGTTAACATCAAAGGATGACCCAAGAGCTGCCTTGCTTTTAGGAACTATTCCCAAGGCAAATAGGGGCATATTATTCATAGATGAGATAAACCGGATTGCTGATATTTCTCCTGAAATTGCTGATATACTGCTGGATGTAATGGGTACAAAACCCGGAAGAATACAAATCGAAGAAGTAGGATTACCTACTGTTGAGATACCTGTAAATGTTACGGTTTGGGCTGCTTCCAATCCGGACGAAGAACCTGGGCCTTTGGAGGATGTTAGAAAACAGCTTTCTGACAGGTTTGATTTTGTAGTTTATGTAGATAAACCTCATGGAGCTGAAGTTGTAAAATCCATACTTGAAGGAAAAATAAAAGACAATGGCTTATCGGAAATATTCAAAAAGAACTTATATATTGAATCTCGGAAACGAATAGAAAAGTTTCAGATTCCTGAGGAAATAAAAGATGCTTTAGCGTTATGCTATGTCAATTTTAATCTTGAAAGTATTAGGGGACTTGAATCCGTAATAAATGGATTAAAAATGCTTTCTGCTTTATATGATAGGGATGTTAATCCAAAAGATGTTACCTTTCTTGCAAGGTATGCGTTAAAGCACAGAACCAGTGAAAAAAATGTATTTGAAATAATCAAGTTTATAGAGAATACCCTGACAATGAACAGGATTAAAAGAGATGAAGCAGAAGTTGCATATTTTCAAAAAAACAAAGCAGATGAATCTGAAAAAATAAATAAAAAAATCGCCGGAAATAATAAAAGCATTATTTTTGATAGGTTTAAGTTTTTGAGATGGCCTTTTTTGTCAAAAAAATACAAAACCATGGGCAGTAATAATAATCCTGCTGATGTAGAAATAAAAGCACCTCCTCAAAAAGCAAAAAAAATAGATGAAATTAATGAACAAGAATTAATAAAAACCGAGGAGGAACTAAAGTGAACCCCCTTTCCATGAAATTAATTGATGAATTTAATAAGGGAAATGGAGTAAGGATAGGAGAGACCTGTTGTGCCAGTAAAAGGGTCCACGTTATTTCTCCGGAAAAACCTCAGGTGATAAAAGTAATAAAAAACCAGGATGCTGGTGTTATTTTTTACAAAAGGGAAAAGGAAAATGAAATAATTCATTTAGATATATTTCATGAGTTAAAAGAAGTAAATGTAAAAATGCTGGCAAAATGTCTTATTGAGCTATTATTAAAAAAGAACAAAGGAGATATTATGAATTATATAGATGTTCAAACGGGCACCGGAGGAGGTAGATTGACGGGTAGCTTGGATTATGGACAAACCGAGACTTTAAAAAAGAACCATTTGAATCACGTGCATCTGGCCTTAATGTTAAAGGATGAAGACCTGGATTTGTTGATTGAAATAGTAAGAGCTGTTGAAAATTTTCTTACCGGTCAAAAAGTTGAGATCCGGAAGATAGAAAAAGTTGTAAATGAGGTTGGAAATTCACCGGTAGACCTTTCTCCATACATGTCTGTAACCGATTCCTTTTTAAAAGGAAAAGAAAGAAGGGGAGAAAGTTATAGAGAAAATTTTGAAAATGCGGTAGAAATGATGGAATTTTTGGGGAGTTTAAAGGAATTAGAAGAAATTCTTGAAAACCTGAGTTCAGGAGGGGAAAACTTAAATTTACTTAAAAAAAAGTATGCTGATGTGGAATCAATTATAGAGAAACTCAAAAATAGTAATTTTATAGAAAAGAGCGAAAAAGGTATTACACTTAGCCGAAAAGGAGAGGAATTCAAGAAATTTATTATAGAAAATTACAAAGAGCTGGAGTTAATACTGAAAAGACTCATAAAAAATATAAAAATTACACGGGGAGGCGTTTCCGCGAAAAAACATTTTGAACTTAGGAAAAAAGGGATATCTTTTTCTTCAAAAATTAATAAAGGAGATTGGATGGAAGAAATAGATATTCCGGAGACTATTAAAAATGCAATGGTAAGAAGCTTTCAACAAAAACAGAAATTTTATATAGAACCAAAAGATATAATTTTAAACAAAAGATTGGGAGAAAAGGAACAGGATATTTGCTTAATAATTGATGCCAGTGCAAGCATGAATGGAAATCGGTTAAGGAGTGCAAAATTTCTTGCAAAACATATATTATTAACTGCTAAAAAGAGAGTAGCGGTTCTGGCGTTTCAGGATAAAGAAGTAAAGCTTTATGTGCCCTATACTAAAAATTTTACAAACCTGGATACCGGTTTATCCAGCATGATATCTTCCGGCCTTACACCTCTTGCTCTTGCGATTGAAAAAGGCTTCGAGTATATGAATGCAAAAAAACTAAAAAATCCCTTGATGATTTTGATTACCGATGGAATCCCAACCGTACCTTTATGGTCAAATGACCCATTAAAAGATTCAATAAATGCTGCAGAAAAGATATCTAAAAAGAAAATCGATTTTTTTTGCATAGGATTGCAGCCAAACAAAGATTGTCTATCTAAAATTACAAAGGCTGCTAAGGGTAAACTATATGTCGTAGAAGAATTAAGAAAAGATGATCTTTTATATGCTTTGGTTAAAAGTGGAAAAATAATTAAGTAATTTAAAAATTACTCACTTTTTTAAAGAGCCCGCCTTTATGGCGGGTTTTTGTTGATAAGAAACCCATGTTGAATTATAATAATATTGTTTAAAGCTTATGGGGGATAAAATTATGATTGACGGCAATTACTTATGGGATATAAAAGAGGAGAGTTTTGTAATTAACGGTGAATTAAAACTTCATCCCGTTATCTTAAAAATATTATCAAAACGCGGCATTAAAACACAGGAAGATATAAGGAAATTCCTAGAACCAAAATTTGAAGATTTGTATAATCCTTTACTTTTGTTAGATATGGATAAAGCTATTGAACGAATAAACAAAGCAATATTAAAAGGAGAAAGTATAACAATTTTTGGAGATTACGATGTAGATGGAATTACAGGCACGGCAATACTATACAAAGGTTTGAAGAAAAAAGGAGCTTTTGTTGATTACTATATACCTGCAAGGCATGATGAAGGATACGGTTTAAATGTAATTGCCATTGAAAAATTGGCAAAAAAAGGTACTAAGCTCATAATAACGGTGGACAACGGAATTGCTTGTTTTGATGAAGTTAAAATGGCTTTAAATCTGGGAATCGATGTAATTATATTTGATCATCATGAAACTCAGGGAATACTACCTCCTGCACATGCCGTGGTGGACCCCAAGAGACCTGATTCAAATTATCCTTTCAAAGAGTTATCGGGTGCGGGGGTCGCTTTTAAATTTTTACAGGCCTTTTTAAATGAAGAAGATTTAGTAAAATACTTGGATGTAGTGGCTATTGGAACTATTGCTGACCTGGTGCCGCTGCAGGATGAAAATAGAATAATTGTTAAACTTGGTTTGGAGGTTTTAAAAAAAACTGAAAATATAGGATTGAAAGCTCTATTGGATATAGCGGGTTGCACTTCAGAAAAAATTGATGCGGAAAAAATAAGCTATCTAATAGCTCCAAGGTTAAATGCAGCAGGAAGGATGGCTGATGCGGCAATTGCGGTAGAGCTTTTAATAACCGAAGATAAAGAAAGGGCAGAAGTGCTGGCTAAGGAACTAAATAATCATAATAAAGCAAGGCAAGCCATAGAAAGTAAAATATTTAAAGAAGCAGAAGATAATATAACAAAAATAGGAATTGACAAGCAAAATGTAATAGTGGTGGATGGTTGCGATTGGCATGAGGGTGTAATTGGAATTGTAGCATCTAAAATTACTCAAAATTATTGCAAACCGGCAGTGGTAATATCAAAAGAAGGAGAGTTCTCTAAAGGATCCTGTAGAAGTATTCCCGGCTTTAATATCTTTCAGGCCTTAAGCAAAATTTCATATCTTTTCGAAAAATATGGTGGACATGAGCAGGCTGCTGGTTTTACAATTAAAAGTGACAATTTGGATTTATTCAAAAGGAAAATTAATGAAATAGCCGGGGAAATGAATATTAAGGAATATATTCCCGTATTATCTATTGATTTGGATCTTAAAGGCTCAGAAATAGATATTAATTTAGCAAAAGAATTATCACTTTTAGAACCTTTCGGCTTTGGAAATCCAAAACCGGTATTTTCCTGCAGAAACCTTTTGGTTGAAAGTGTTAAAACCGTGGGCAACGGCGAAAAGCATTTAAAAATAGAATTTGTTAAAAGAGGCAATAGATATACCGGTATCGGGTACAATTACGGGAGTTATAAAGAAAAATTGATAATGGCTCCTTTTCTTGATGTGGCTTTTTACTTAGAAATAAATGTTTGGGGAGGGAGGGAGGAACTTCAGCTAAAAATAAAAGATTTGAAAATTCCCTATTTAAAAGATTCAATTTTAAAGAAAATAGAAGCGGGATATTACAGGGAATTTTTTAGTTTGGATTTTAAAAACATAATTGATGAACAAATGGATAGCACTTTAAATATTAAAAACAATGTAAATATAGTATCTGCTATAAAAAATAAGAGAAAATTTGTAGAGGAAATTTCCAGAAATGGGAATGTTTTAGTTCATTTTCATACACCCTATCAGGCGTGGAGATTTATTAATTATTTTACAAAAAAGGAAAGAAATAAGGGTAAAATAAAAATACTTTTTAATTTAAATAACGGGTCACAAAGCCCGGTTTTTGGTGATTCAAATTTTGTTGTTCTTTATATTAATCCGATATTTGATAATAAAATAGTTCGTCATTACATAAAGTCCAACAGTATAAACTTTGTGGTTTTTTATGATCCACCTTTTTCAATTTCTCAGTATGAAAGGGAAGTAGTTATTGCCAATGATATTCCGGTATTCATTATTTTTAATAAAGAAGATTTAAGATATAATTATATGGTTCTTGAAAATATCCTGATTAATGATAAAAGTATTATAACTGCTTTTTTATATTATTGCAGGGAGAATTTCGCAAAAATAAATTCTAATTATTATGAAGAACCATTAAAAGATTTCCTGATTAATTTTAATAACAGGCTGGAGGAGAAGTTAGAAATACCACAAATGCTATATATGTTAAATATTTTAAAAGAATCCCATATAATTGATTTTAGTATTGAAGAAAACAATATTTTTTTAAAAAACCTTGGTTTACAAAACAAAAAATGCCAGGTAATAGGGACCGGCATGCAAAAAAAATTATTTAATTTAAAAAAGGATTTAATTGATTTTTATAATAACTTTACAATTTTTTAAAAAATCAAATTCAAGGGGGCGAATATATATGTCACCGGAACAGTTAAAGGAAAAAATAAGGATAATCATGGATTTCCCAAAAAAAGGTATAAGCTTCAAAGATATTACAACTTTACTAAAAGATGGAGAAGCATTCAAAGCTGCAATAAAGGGCCTTGCTGAACTTGTCAAAGAAAAAGATTTTGATTTAATTGCAGGACCGGAAGCCAGGGGATTTATTATAGGTGCACCATTAGCCTTTGAATTAGGGAAAGGCTTTATTCCTGCAAGGAAAAAAGGAAAGCTACCGGGAGAAACCATAAAAGCCGAATATAAGCTTGAATACGGTACCGACATTTTAGAGATGCATAAGGATGCAATTTTGGAAGGGCAAAAAGTACTTGTAGTTGACGATTTGCTGGCAACAGGTGGAACAATTTTTACTACAATAGAATTGGTAGAAAAATTAGGAGGAAAAGTGGTCGGAGTTGCATTTTTGATCGAGCTTACCGAATTAAATGGCAGGGAAAATCTAAAGGGTTATGATGTATTTTCTCTAATACAATACTAAAAGACGTTTAAAAAGGTTACTTATATTGTTTTTGGGAAGCGTAAGGGGTGGATTTTATGACAAACATAGAAAAATTAGAAAGCAAAATACGTTCCTATAATCCTCAAGCGGATTTAAAATTAATACGGGATGCCTATGATTTTGCCAAAAATGCCCATGACGGTCAGCATAGAGCGTCAGGGGAGCTTTTCATTTTCCACCCCTTGGAAGTTGCAATGATTCTGGCGGATTTAGAATTAGATACTGTTACGGTAGCAGCCGGTTTGCTTCATGATGTGGTGGAAGACACACAATATACCATTGAAGATATAGAAAAGATTTTTGGACCAGAAATTGCACTGCTGGTGGATGGTGTAACAAAATTAGGTAAACTGGAATTCAAGTCGAAGGAAGAACAGCAGGCAGAGAATCTCAGAAAAATGTTGCTGGCAATGGCAAAGGATATAAGGATAATATTAATAAAATTGGCCGACAGGCTTCATAATATGCGCACTTTAAAATCCATGCCAGAGGAAAAACAGAAGGAAAAAGCCATAGAGACTTTAGAAATATTTGCACCGCTGGCACATCGGCTGGGTATATCGAAAATTAAATGGGAACTGGAGGACCTTGCTTTCAGATTTTTAGAGCCCGAGCATTATTACGATCTGGTCGATAAAGTCGCAAAAAAAAGAAGAGAAAGGGAAGAACATATAAATGAGATGATAAATATTCTCAAACAAAAATTGGAATCATCGGGCATCAAAGCTGATATTCAGGGAAGACCAAAGCATTTCTACAGCATATACAAAAAGATGAAAGAACAAAACAAAACCTTTGATCAGATTTATGACCTCACGGCGGTAAGGGTAATAGTGGATAATGTGAGGGAATGTTATGCAGCGCTGGGCGTAGTCCATACATTGTGGAAACCAATACCCGGCAGATTCAAGGATTATATTGCGATGCCCAAACCTAATATGTACCAATCCCTTCATACAACTGTAATTGATTCAAAAGGGGAACCCTTAGAAATTCAGATAAGAACTTATGAAATGCATAAAACAGCGGAATACGGAATTGCAGCCCACTGGCGTTATAAAGAGGGTTCTAAGATTGATGAGTTTGACAAAAAACTTTCCTGGCTAAGAGAAATTTTGGACTGGCAGCGGGAGTTAAAAGATGCTAAGGAATTTATGGAATCGCTAAAATTGGACCTTTTTACCGATGAGGTATATGTATTTACTCCCAAAGGAGATGTTATTAATCTTCCGGCGGGTTCATGCCCAATTGATTTTGCTTATAGAATACACACCGATATTGGCAATCGATGCATTGGCGCAAAGGTAAACGGTAAAATGGTCCCTTTAGATTATAGACTTGCAAACGGAGATATAGTTGAAATACTTACATCTTCCCACAGCAGCGGACCAAGCAGGGATTGGTTGAAATTTGTTAAATCAGCACAGGCAAGAAGCAAAATAAAACAGTGGTTCAAAAAAGAAAGAAGAGAGGAGAACATTACAAGAGGCAAGGAGCTTTTAGAAAAGGAAGCAAAAAGACAGGGGTATGATTTGTATCAACTCATAAAACATGACTTTATGGAAGGATTATTAAAAAAGCTGAGTATGCAGAATTTAGAAGACCTTTTTGCGGCCATAGGATTGGGTGGAATTTCACCCGTTCAGGCTTTTCAAAGGATATTAGATGAATACAAAAAGACTGTTAAAGCCGAAAAGCCCGGTGTTGAAGAAAAAATCAGTCCCAAATCCAAAAAACAGGTTGTCTCAAAAGAAGCCGTTGTAGTTGAAGGAATAGATAATATTCTCGTCAAGTTTTCGCGATGCTGTAACCCCGTACCCGGTGATAAAATAGTAGGATATATTACAAGAGGCAGAGGAGTTTCCATTCACAGGTTTGATTGTCCTAATGTTCAAAATAACCAGTATAAAGAAAGGCTTATTGAGGTTAAGTGGGATACCTTCAAAGAAAATTCTTATCCTGTAGAAATTGAGGCATCTGCTTATGATAGACCTGGCGTCCTTTCGGATGTAATTAATCTTATTGGAGATATGAAAACCACCATAGATGCTGTAAATGCCAGAGCAACCAAAAATGGAATTGCTGTAATTGATCTCGTTCTCGAGATTAAAGACAAGCAGCATCTTGAAAATGTTATTCAAAAGTTGAAAAAGATAAATGGAGTTTTTGAGGTAAAAAGGGTTATGAATCAGTAGAAGGGAGAAGTATTAAAAATGAGAGCAGTTGTTCAAAGGGTATCCAGAGCGATGGTAGAGGTAGAAGAAAAAGTTGTTTCTTCAATAAATAGGGGGATACTGGTTTTTTTAGGTGTGGGAGAGGAAGATACCTTGGAGGACGCAGAATATTTGGCGGAAAAAATAATTAACCTCAGAATTTTTGAAGATGAAAAGGGGAAAATGAACCTTTCCGTACTGGATGTGGGAGGAGAGGTTCTGGTGGTATCTCAATTTACCCTTTACGGTGATGTGCGAAAGGGTAAAAGGCCAAGCTTTACCATGGCTGCTCCTCAGGATAAAGCTAATAACTTATACGAAGAGTTTGTTAAATTCTGCAGGGAAAAAACAGAGAACGTAAAAACCGGGCAATTTCAGGCTCATATGATCGTGAAGCTGGAAAATGACGGACCCGTCACAATATTGCTGGATTCAAAAAAGACTTTTTAAAAATTTCGGGAGGATAAAAAATGTTTCTGGAAACATTACAGGTAGGTCCTCTTTTAGCGAATTGCTACATTATTGGCTGTGAAAAAACAAATAAAGCGGTGTGCATCGACCCCGGAGGTAATCCCGAAAAAATTTTAAATGTGATATTTGATAAGGGGCTTGATTTGACCCATATTATATTAACTCACGGGCACTGTGACCACATTGAAGGATCTGATTATCTAAGAGAAAGGACAAATGCCCTGCTTTTCATTCATGAAAAGGATAAAGATATGATAACAAATCCTGAAAAAAATCTTTCTATATTTTTAGGCAGGGGCTTTGGCTTGAAAGAGGCGGATAATTTTCTAAGGGATGGGGATAATATTTTAATAGGAGAAATGAGATTGGAAATTTTGCATACTCCGGGACATACGCCGGGAAGTATTTCCGTCAAGATTGAAGATTTGCTTTTTACAGGGGATACATTGTTTGCCGGGTCTATTGGGAGAACGGATTTTCCGGGTGGTTCTTACAGCATGCTTAAAAAATCTATATTAGAAAAAATTCTTCCCTTAGGCGATGAAATAAAAATCTTTCCCGGACATGGTATATCATCCACTATTGGAGAGGAAAAAATGACCAACCCCTTTTTAAGGTAATTTCCCGTAATTTTATGGGGAACGGAGGGGTAATTACGACCAGGAAAAAAAGTAAGATGAAACTATATTCCCGCGAGGAAGAATTGCAGGAGATTGCAGAACTTTTTGAAGAAGGATTGAAAGATGAAGAAATAGCCGATGATATAAAAATCGACGTAAAAGTGGTGAAGGGATTAAGAGAAAAGTTCAGTGAAACGGACGAATACGAAAATAATCCTTTCAAAATTTTTTATAAAAAAGGAAAAAAATAGACTCGAGGGGAATTCCTCGAGTCTATTTAAATATTATTCGGGTTTTTTACCCACCTTAACGGTTAAGTACATCTGCCTGCCATCCCTTAGTATCAATAATACCAGCGTATCGTTTACCTTTGAATTTTTTATAACATTTACGACATCGTTTGCATTTTTCACAGAATTATTATTTACTTTAAGGATTATATCTCCTTCCCTTAACCCTGCCGTATACGCAGGACTTCCCGGCTGCACATAGCTTATAAGCGCTCCGTCAGTATTTTTTAAGTTAAAGTACTTTGCCAAATCTTCAGTAATGTCCTGAAGTCCTACGCCAATGTAGGGACGGGTTATACCGCCTTTTTTAAGCTCGTCCAGAACGTTTTTTACAGTGTTTATAGGTATTGCAAAACCAATGCCCTGAGCTTCAGCGTTTATCGCGGTATTGATTCCTATAACCTCTCCTTCTAACGAGATTAAAGGACCACCGCTATTTCCGGGATTAATAGCTGCATCCGTCTGAATAAGGTTTGTATACACCCTTTGTTTACCTGATTTATCCGGAATTGTAATAGGACGTCCCTTTGCGCTGATTACTCCTACCGTAACTGTGTGGTCTAACCTGTAAGGATTGCCTATAGCTATTACCCAGTCACCGACCCGCATTTTATCCGAATCGCCCATGGGGATGTAGGGTAAAGTTTTTGATGAATTTATTTTTAATACTGCTAAGTCAAGATCAAAATCTTTTCCAACAATTTGTGCTTTAAAGGGTTTATCATATCCTTTTACTGTCACCGATACCTCAGTAGCACCGGATATAACGTGCTCATTGGTTAAAATATATCCATCGGGACTTATGATAAATCCTGAGCCTACACTCTTATTGATTTTTGAGGGGGAAGGAATATCTTCGAAAAAGAAACGGAAAAAAGGATCGTCGATAAATGGGTTATAGGAACTTTGTGTTTGGACGGTGGTTTCTATGAAAACTACCGCGTCGCTTACTTTATCCACGATATCGGGAATGCTGGGCAATGAATAAGGTGTAGAGGAAAAGGATGAATTTGTTGAGTAGTTTCCGGCCTTAACGGATTTTGACGGATAAAAGAAATTATATGCGAAAAATCCTCCAGTAACTACACCTATCCCCAGTGCAAATCCGATAAGCACCGCAACAAAGTATTTATATTTGTTAAAAACCTTCATAACTGATTAACCTCCTTTTAAAAATTTTTTAATAAATCTATTTTAATTTCTTTTTCATGGTTAATTTTACAGCAAGAATTTATAAATTGTGTGTAAATTTTGTTAGGATTTTGTGAAATTTTTACTTCATATTTTATCCTAAATTATTGACATTAATTTATATTTTAAATATATTGTTTATCAGTAGCAAATTTATAAAGGGGCTGATGAAATGCTAACTAAAGCGCCGAGAGGGACAAAGGACATACTCCCCGATGAAATAAATAAGTGGCAATTTTTAGAGAGTGAATTCAGGAAGATATGTGATATTTTTGGTTATAAAGAAATAAGGACTCCTACCTTTGAACACACGGAACTATTTTTAAGAGGAGTGGGCGAAACAACCGATATAGTAGAAAAAGAAATGTATACTTTTAACGATAAGTCAGGGAGAAGCTTAACATTAAAACCGGAAGGTACTGCGGCCTGTGCAAGAGCTCTCATAGAACATAAACTTTACAATCAATCACTGCCATTAAAATTATATTATATCATTCCCGGATTTAGATATGAAAGGCCTCAAGCGGGAAGATTGAGAGAATTTCATCAATTTGGCGTTGAGGTCTTTGGATCGGATAACCCTGCAATAGATGTAGAGGTAATTGGTTTAGCTATGATGTTTTTGAAAGGTCTTGGATTGGAAGATTTGGATTTAAGGATAAATACACTTGGATGCAGTAAATGCAGGGGAAACTACCGGGAAGCTTTAAAGAATTATTTTTCTTTTAAAAAGGAAAGTTTGTGCGATACTTGCAGGACAAGATTGGATAGAAATCCTCTGAGGATTTTAGATTGTAAAAACGATGATTGCAAACAAATACTTGGAGAATCCCCAAAAATTTTAGATTTTTTATGCGATGAGTGCAAGGATCATTTTGAAAAGGTCAAAAGACTATTATATTCGCTAAAAATAGATTTTACGGTGGACCCTATGATAGTTAGAGGACTTGATTATTACACTAAAACTGTATTTGAAATAATATCTAAGGATTTAGGAGCGCAGAACACTATTTGCGGAGGCGGAAGATACGACGGTCTTGTAGAAGAATGCGGGGGTCCTCATATTCCGGCTGCGGGATTTGGAATGGGAATAGAGAGGCTTATAAATGTTCTTGAAAACAGAGGTCTATTGAACCTGCCTCAAAAAGGAGTTGATATTTTTTTAGTTGTAATGGATGAAGAAGGTTTTGAAACTGCATATAAGTTATTATTTGAATTAAGAGGAAAAGGATTATCTGCGGAAATAGATTACATGAACAGAAGTTTAAAAGGACAAATGAAGTATGCGGATAAATTAAAAGCAAAATTTGCAATTATTGTAGGCGAAGAAGAAATCAAAAACAATTTTCTTACAGTGAAAGATTTATCTAATGGAGAACAGCGAAAGTTAAACGATAAGGATTTATTTGAATTTTTATTTAATAATATTAGAAAGGGTTGTTGTTAATGGAAGGAATGAAGAGAACTCATTCTTGCGGTAGTCTGGGTATGAAAGATGTGGGTAAAGAGGTCGTGCTAACCGGGTGGGTACAAACAAGAAGGGATTTGGGAGGCGTTATATTTATTGATTTAAGAGATAGGAGCGGTATAGTACAGGTAGTTTTTAGCGAAGATTACAGCCATGAAGCCTTTGAATTAGCAGGAGATCTAAGAAGCGAATACGTAATTGCCGTAAAAGGAGAGGTAAGGGAAAGACCACAGGAGAACAAAAATCCTAAAATATCTACAGGAGACATTGAAGTATTTGTTAAAGAAATAAAGATATTGAGCAGCGCTAAAACTCCTCCTTTTCCAATTGAGGATAGTATAAAAGTAGATGAAAGTTTAAGGTTAAAATACAGGTATTTAGATTTAAGAAGGCCTGTTATGCTAAATAACTTTATTTTTCGTCACAGGGTAAGTAAGTCTATCAGGGATTTTCTTGATGGAGAAGGTTTCATAGAAGTAGAGACACCTATGCTTACAAGAAGTACTCCTGAAGGGGCAAGGGATTTTTTAGTCCCCAGCCGATTAAATCCGGGAACCTTTTATGCATTACCGCAATCGCCACAACTTTTTAAACAGATATTAATGGTATCGGGCATTGAACGATATTATCAAATTGTTCGTTGCTTCAGAGATGAGGACTTAAGAGCTGATAGACAACCTGAATTCACACAGCTGGATATTGAGATGTCTTTTGTAGATGTGGATGATGTCATCAGTTTGAATGAGAGACTTATAAAATATGTGGTTGAGACGGTAACCGGTAAAGAAATAAAGATTCCCTTTAAAAGAATTACATATAAAGAAGCGATGGAAAAATACGGCTCGGATAAACCGGATATAAGATTTGGTCTCGAGATTATTGATGTTACTGAAGAAATCAAAAACAGCGAGTTCAAAGTCTTTAGGGAAGTAGCGGAAAAAGGAGGAAGGGTTAGAGGAATTAACATAGAAGACGGAGCCAATATATTCTCAAGAAAAGGAATAGACGAGCTGGTGGAAAAGGCAAAAGAATTCGGTGCAAAAGGCCTTGCCTGGATCGTTCTTGCTTCTGAAGGTATAAAATCTCCTATTTCGAAGTTTTTTAAGGAAGAAGAACTAAAGAGTATAGTAGAAAAAATGAGAGCAAAAACGGGAGACTTGCTTATTTTTATTGCCGATGAGAATGAGAACCTGGTCGCTCAACAGATGGGACAAATGAGATTATATCTTGGGAAGACTTTGAACCTGATTGATAAAAATGCATTGGAATTTTTGTGGGTAGTAGAATTTCCTCTTTTAGAGTGGGATGAGGAAGAAAAAAGGTTTGTTGCAATGCATCATCCTTTTACTTCGCCTATGGATGAAGACATCCCGCTTCTGGATACTTCACCGGAAAAAGTGAGGGCAAAGGCTTATGATATAGTTTTAAATGGGGTTGAGCTCGGAGGAGGAAGTATAAGAATTTATAGAACCGAACTTCAGGAAAAAATGTTTGAAGTGCTTGGTTTTACCCGGGAGAGGGCGTGGAATAATTTTGGATTCCTTCTTAAAGCTTTTGAGTACGGAACACCCCCTCACGGAGGAATTGCCTATGGACTTGACAGGATGGTAATGCTGCTTTTAGGGCTGGAAAGCATAAGGGATTGTATTGCTTTTCCAAAGACGCAAAACGGCACTTGTTTGCTGACAGAAGCACCTGCAAAGGTAGAGCCCAAGCAATTGAGGGAGTTACATATAAAAATTGACGCCTGAAATTGGAAAAGCCATTATCTTGATATTGGGATAGTGGTGTGATAATATAATAATTAAAGAAGGATTCCCTGCTGTGTGCGTGGAACCTGACAGAGGAAAGAGCCAACACCATGACATCGGGAGCCCGGGCTCTAAATGTGGAATGCATGCCCTTTATCAAGGGAAGCAAGAAGCATTTAGGAGGGCACCCACCTTTGGAGAGAGGGTCTCTGTTCCTTGTCAGTACACGGCATGGCGGGGATTTTTTTATTTTATAATAGATTGTCAAAAAAGAATTAAAATAATATAATTTTAAGTGAAAGTATACCCTTATAGGGTATATAAAGGAGGGGATTCTTTGGAGCACCATCAATGCTCTTACCTTAATAAAAAAGAAAATATTAAAGTTAGACTTTCAAGGATTGAAGGCCAAATAAAGGGTATTGAAAAAATGATTGAAGAGGGAAAATACTGTGTGGATGTATTAAATCAAATTGCTGCGGTTCGAGCTGCTTTAAAAAAAGTAGGATTAATTATATTAAGAGAGCATACTAAGGGATGTGTATTAAATTCTAAAGGTACCAGGAAAGAGGAAGAAAAAATAAATGAACTTATGGAATTAATAGAAAAATTCTTAAAATGAGGTGAAACTTATGCGGGAAAAAGCATTGGTCTTAAGAAAAGTAAATGACGAAGCGGAATTAGAAGTTTTAAGGGGATCGGCCTGTGGTTCCTGCAAGGGGTGCCCGGAAAGCTCTAAGAAGAAAAGATTAATAGTTTGGGCTAAGGATACGGTCGGAGTCGAAAGCGGACAGCTTGTAGAAATTGAAATGGAAGCAAAAGGAGTACTCTCTGCCACATTTATCATGTATCTTTTTCCTTTAATAGTATTTTTATTAGGTGTAGCAGGTGGATATGAGTTTGCGCCTTTATTGAATATAGAACTTAAAGAGCCCTTTGCCTTATTGACAGGAATAATAGGATTGGCAATTTCATATCTATTTATTTACCTTAACAATCGAAGGTTTGAAAAAAGCCAGATTTATAAAAGCAAAATTGTAAATATTATTGATAAATTTAGTAAATAATGATTAATGTAATTGACAAGGATTAACATTTTCTATATAATTCTTCTCAAATGCGTAGCTGTATGGAGGTTATTTGATATGATGAGCAGCAATGAGATAAGGGAAAAGTTTTTAAGTTTTTTTGAGAGCAAAGGGCACCAAAGAGTTCCCAGTTCCTCCTTGGTACCTCATAATGATCCTACATTATTATTCACAAATGCAGGAATGAATCAATTTAAAGATGTATTCTTAGGCATAAAGAAATTGCCCTATAAAAGAGCCACCACCGCACAAAAATGCGTAAGAGCCGGTGGTAAACACAACGATCTGGATAGTGTTGGCAGGACTGCAAGACATCATACATTTTTTGAAATGCTGGGCAATTTTTCCTTTGGGGATTATTTTAAAAAAGAAGCCATCGCTTATGCATGGGAATTTTTAACCGAGGTATTGATGCTCCCAAAGGAAAAACTCTGGGTAAGCATCTATGAAAAAGACGATGAAGCTTTTTATTTATGGCAGGAAGTAGCCAAAATCCCACCGGAAAAAATTGTACGTATGAGCGAAAAAGATAACTTCTGGGCAATGGGGGATACGGGTCCATGCGGTCCTTGCAGTGAAATATATATCGATCGCGGCGAGGAACACAGGTGCGATAGTCCGGAGTGTAAATTGGGTGTTTGTGATTGTGATAGGTGGAGAGAACTCTGGAACTTGGTATTTATGCAGTATAACAGGGATGAAGAAGGAAATTTGACTCCTCTTCCCAAACCCAGCATTGATACCGGTATGGGCCTTGAAAGAATAGCCACGGTTATGCAAAATGTTTACAGCAATTACGATACTGATCTTTTAAGACCAATTATAGCATTTGTAGAAAATATGACAGGTAAAAAATATTTTGGCGATGACAGGGGATTTCCATTTAGAGTAATAGCCGATCATATAAGGGCTGTTACTTTCCTAATAGCCGATGGCGTTCTTCCCGGGAATGAAGGCAGAAGTTATGTTCTGAGGAGAATTTTAAGGAGGGCTGCCCGATTCGGGAGAGAACTTGAATTGAATGAACCATTCCTGTATAAAATTGTACCCAAAGTTGTTGAGCTGATGGGAGACGTGTACCCTGAAATTAAAAAAAGTCAGGGTTACGTTCAAAGGGTTATAGAAAATGAAGAAATACGTTTTGGACAAACCCTTAGTGAAGGGCTAAGAATACTGAAGGATGGTATAGCTGAATTAGAAAAGGATGGCAAGAAGACTTTACCGGGCGAAATGGCTTTTATGCTCTATGATACTTTTGGCTTTCCTTTGGACTTAACGGAGGATGTGGCCAGGGAAAAAGGCTTTGGCATTGATAAGAAAACCTTTGAAGAATTAATGGAAAAACAGAGGGAGAAAGCAAAAGCGGCAAGAAAGGAAGAATACCCGGTAGATGAGCTGTATGAAGTGCTGGCACCTTTGGATCCCACAATCTTTGTTGGTTATGACAGTTTAAGGGCAAAGGCACAGGTAAGAATGATTACTGTTGGGAAAGAACCCGTTACAGAATTGGAATCCGGTAAAGAAGCCATTATAGTCCTCGACAGAACTCCTTTCTATGGTGAGAGCGGAGGACAGGTGGGAGATACGGGATATATATATAACGAAAATTTCAGGTTTAAAGTAATGGATACCAGAAAGACTCCTGATGGTAAAATATACCATATTGGAAAAGTAGAAGAAGGAACGGTGAGCATAAACGACAATGTAAATGCTGAAGTAGACGAAATAAGAAGAAAAAATATTATGAGGAATCACAGTGCTACCCACCTGCTTCATAAAGCTTTAAAAATTGTTCTCGGCGATCACGTAAATCAGTCAGGTTCTCTGGTGGATCCTGAGAGATTGCGATTTGATTTTAATCATTATCAAGCCCTGACGGAAGAAGAAATTGAGAGGATTGAAAATATAGTAAATGAGGCGATTTTGGATAACCTTACGGTTAATATTAAGAATACCTCATTAAAGGAAGCTCAAGAAGAAGGAGCCGTTGCACTATTTGGAGAGAAGTATGGGGAAAAGGTAAGAGTTGTGGTTATGGGAGATTTCAGCAAGGAGCTGTGCGGAGGGACACATGTAAAAAGCACGGCAGAAATAGGACTTTTTAAAATTGTGTCCGAGGGAAGCATTGCTGCTGGAATTCGCAGAATAGAAGCTGTTACCGGTAAAAATTTAATAAACTTAATACGGGAAGATCAACGAGTTTTAGAAAGGACATCCAACTATTTAAAAGTTGGTGTTTACGAAATTCCTGAAAAAATACAGGATTTATTTAATCAATTGAAAGAAAAAGAAAAGATCATTGAAGAATTAAAGGATAAAGTATTAAATTACAAAGTTAAAGAAATACTGGAAAAAATAGAAGAAATAAAGGATGTAAAGGTTTTAATAAGCGAATTGGAGGATATGAATTTAGAGGATCTTAGAAAGATAAGTGATTTTATTAAAAACAGATTTAAACCTTCCTTAATTATTCTGGCATCTCGACATGAAGGAAAAGCAGTATTTATTTGCACCGCTACAAAGGATTTAGTTGATAGGGGAATAAATGCCGGAACTGTAATTAAAGAAGTTGCCCTTATTGCCGGTGGAAGCGGTGGTGGAAGGCCGGATTTTGCCCAGGCGGGCGGCAAATACCCCGAAAAAATATCGGAAGCCTTGAACTTTGCACGTAAATTTGTTGAAGACAGGTTATTATCCTGAGGGGGAGTAAAATGGAAAACTTTGATAAAACTATGATGTACAGGATCCAAAAAGATGACAAAAAATCGGTCAAGGAAATTTTAGAAGAAGTATACAATGCTTTAAAAGAAAAAGGTTATAATCCCATTAATCAAATTGTCGGATACCTTTTATCGGGTGATCCAGCTTATATTACGAGTTATAAAAATGCACGTAATTTGATCAGAAAAATTGAAAGAGATGAATTGCTGGAGGAAATAATTAAAACATACCTGGGATTAGAATAAAGTATTATGAAAAAAGAGGTATTGACGATGGAATACAAAAGACTCGGCAGCACAGATCTAATTGTCTCAAAACTTTGTTTTGGAGCTTTGACTATTGGTCCGCTTCAAGCAAATTTGCCCCTTGAAGAAGGGGCAAATTTAATTTGTGAAGCCTTTGAACTGGGCGTGAATTTTATTGATACGGCGGAGTATTACAAAAATTATGAATACATTAATTTAGCACTAAAAAAGATTAAGAACGAAATTATCATTGCAAGTAAATCTTACGCTTATACATATGAAGGAATGAAAAAAAGTGTGGAAAAGGCAAGGAAAGAGATAGGCAAGGATTATATTGATATTTTTATGTTACATGAACAGGAATCACGATTGACCTTACAGGGACATAAAGAGGCTTTAGATTACCTGTTGGAAGCCAAAGATAAAGGGCTGATTAAAGCTACCGGTGTTTCTACTCATACGGTGGAGGTAGTAAGAACGGCAGCCCTAATGAAGGAAATCGATGTAATTCAGCCTTTAATAAATTTTAAAGGAATTGGTATTAAAGATGGGACAGCAGAAGATATGCTAAAGGCTATAGAATATGCATATACTAAAGGTAAAGGTATTTACGGAATGAAATGCCTGGGTGGAGGAAATCTAATAAAGGAAAAAGTAAAAGCCTTTGAATTTGTTTTAAATATTCCCTACCTTCATTCCATCGCTGTGGGAATAAAATCAAAATCAGAACTTATTGCAGACATATGTTTTTTTGAAGGGGAAAAAGTGCCGGAAGATGTGGAAAAAAGTTTATTGAAAGAAAAAAGAAGGCTAATAATTGAAGAATGGTGCGAGGGATGCGGAAATTGTGTAAGTAGATGTAGATATGATGCCCTTTCGTTATGTGGCAAAAAAGTTTCTGTAGATGAAAACAAATGTATTTTATGCGGTTACTGTGCTGGTGCCTGCCCTGAATTTTGTATAAAAATCGTTTAAAAGGGGCAATTATAAAATGCGTGTATTAGGACTGGATGTGGGAGAAAAAAGAATAGGTATTGCCATATCCGATGAACTTGGAATTACCTCAAGGGGGCTAATGGTTCTGGAAAGAAAAGGCTTTAACGAGGATGTAAAAAAAGTTGTAGAAATTGCAGAACAAAACAGCGTTGATAAAATAGTCATTGGACTACCGGTAAATATGAATGGTACCTACGGTAAAGGGGTAGAAAATGTAAAAAAGTTTGGAGAAAAGCTAAGGTCAATATACAAAGCACAAGTAATTTATTGGGATGAAAGATTGACAACAGTAGCAGCACATAAAGTACTAATAGATGCAGATATTTCAAGAAAAAAAAGGAAGGGAGTGATTGATAAATTAGCTGCCGTGTTGATTTTGCAAAGTTTTCTGGATTACCTTCATAATATTGACAGTAATGGCAAATTACTATAAAATGGTGTTAATTTAATATATCGAGGTGAATTATATGGATGAAAGAGAAACTATAACCCTTTATGATGATGAGGGTAATGAAACGGAGTTTGAAGTTTTAGGTGTGGTTAATGTAGAAGACAACGATTATGCAATTCTCTTACCGGTAAACGAAGAGGATGAAGAAACCGCGTATATTTTCAGGATCGACACGGATGAGGATGGAGAAGAATTCTTAACAGAAGTGGAAGATGAAGAAGAGTTTGAAAAGGTAAGGGAAGCATGGGAAAACCTTCAAGAAGGCGACTTTGATTTCGAAGATGAAGATTATGAAGATGAGGACTTTGAGGACGAAGATTTTGATGATGAAGATGAATAAAAAGATATGTCAAGATTCTATGAAAATGTCACCCCAAGAGGGGTAGTTTTATTCAGAGAAAATGTCACCTTTTCTTATGGCCCTAACCAAGTATATTTACCCATCTTGATGTGTCAAGGGTAAAATGAACGC
>NZ_LOHZ01000044.1 GCF_001601575.1 Thermovenabulum gondwanense | reverse complement strand
AGAACGAGCTACGTAAAGCTTATTTCTTTCTTCTGGATTCATTGATAATATCATCCTTTCATTTTACCACAGTGAGTGACATTTTCACTGAGAAATTTTAAGATGACATTATCACAGAATAACTACAATTTTGATAATATAATTGTTGACATTTTTTTGGTGAAATAATATAATTAGTACAGATACCCCGGTAGGGTATATCTATATGAATCGGGAGGGGACTATATGGAAGTTGCAGAAAGAAAAATTAATATCAGAATAAAAGGGATGACCTGTACCTCATGTGCAGCACGGATAGAAAAAGCCCTCTCAAAGATGTCGGGGGTAAAAGAAGCAAGTATTAATTTTGCAGCAGAAAAAGCAAGCATTTTGTATAACCCCCGGGAGGTATCGGTAGCGGATTTTATTCAGAAAATAAGGGATCTTGGTTACGATGTTTTATCCACAAAGGTTGAATTAGTCCTAAAAAATATGCACTGCGCCTCCTGTGCTGCGCGCATTGAAAAAGCTCTGGCAAAAACTCCCGGAGTAGTTAAAGCCTCCGTGAATTTTGCTGCAGAAACCGCTGTAGTAGAGTACTTAGATGGTGCTACCGAAGTAAAAAACCTGATAAATACTGTCAGGGATCTGGGCTACGATGCTTATGAAAAGAGAGAAAAAGACAAGGACAGGGAAAAACAGGAAAGAGAAAAAGAAATAACCTCCCTGGGAAGGCTGGTTATAACTTCTTCCATACTTACCGTTCCACTTCTACTTTCCATGGTATTCAGGGTAATGGGCTGGCATGGAGGAATTCTTGACAATCCCTGGTTTCAAGTATTGCTTGCTACTCCCGTGCAATTTATTATAGGCTACAGATATTACCGGGGAGCCTTTCATACCCTAAAAAACGGATCGGCAAATATGGATGTTTTAATAGCAATGGGTACCAGTGCCGCATATTTTTATAGCTTATACAACATTTTTGTCCTTCCCATGGAAAAGATTCATTACCACCTTTACTTTGAAGCCTCTGCCGTTATTATTACTCTAATTACCCTGGGAAAATATTTGGAAGCAGTAGCTAAAGGCAAGACCTCTGAAGCGATAAGAAAATTGATGGGTTTACAGCCTAAAACCGCCAGGGTAATTAGAAATAATCAAGAAATAGAAATACCGGTAGAACAGGTGGAAGTGGGCGATGTAATTGTAGTAAGGCCGGGAGAAAAAATACCGGTGGATGGTGTTATTATAGAAGGTTATTCTGCTGTTGACGAATCAATGATTACCGGCGAAAGCATTCCGGCTGAGAAAAAGGCGGGGGATCAAGTAATAGGAGCTACCATAAATAAAATGGGCACTTTCAAGTTTAAAGCCACAAAAGTTGGCAAGGATACCGTGCTTTCACAAATAGTAAAGCTGGTCGAAGAAGCCCAGGGTTCAAAAGCGCCCATTCAAAAATTAGCTGATAGCATTGCAGGAGTTTTTGTTCCGGCGGTAATATTTATTACTTTAGTGACTTTTGCAGTTTGGAATTTTGTTTTCCATAATTTTACCGCAGGCCTTATAAATGCGGTATCGGTTCTTGTAATAGCTTGCCCCTGTGCCCTTGGGCTTGCTACTCCTACCTCGGTGATGGTAGGTACCGGGAAAGGTGCCGAATACGGAGTGCTTATTAAAGGCGGGGAACATCTTGAAAGAGCCCACAGGATAAAAGCATTGATTCTCGATAAGACCGGCACAATTACCAAGGGAAAACCTGAAGTGACGGATGTAATTTCGGTAGGAAGTTTAAAGGAAGATGAAATTCTTAAATTCGCGGCGATAGCGGAGAAAAATTCCGAGCATCCGCTGGGCGAGGCGATAGTAACCAGGGCGAGGGAAAAAGGGATGGAACTTTCCGATCCTGAAGATTTTGAGGCAATACCGGGGCATGGAATATATGTAAAAATAAGAGGAAAAGAAGTTTATCTCGGCAACAGAAGGCTCATGACGGCAAAAAGCATTTCTTTTGAAGGTGTTAAAGAGCTGATGGAAAAGCTTGAAAATGAGGGTAAGACGGTAATGATAATGGCAGTAGATGGTATAGTTGAAGGTATTCTGGCAGTAGCTGATACGGTAAAAGAAAATTCTAAAAAAGTTATTGAAGAGCTGAAAAAAATGGGCATAGAAGTATGGATGATAACCGGCGACAATGAACGCACGGCAAAAGCGATAGCACGTCAGGTGGGAATTGAAAACGTACTGGCAGAGGTGCTTCCTGAACATAAGGCGGAAGAAGTCGAAAGATTAAAGAAGCAGGGCAAAATTACCGCGATGGTAGGAGACGGTATCAATGACGCTCCTGCACTGGCTGCCGCGGACGTTGGAATTGCGATAGGTACGGGGACCGATGTGGCCATCGAAGCGGCTGATATTACGCTTATGAGCGGTGACCTTAAAGGGATTGTTACGGCAATAAAGCTGAGCCGCGCAACCATGCGAAATATCAAACAAAACCTCTTCTGGGCATTTATCTATAATACCCTGGGTATTCCCTTTGCTGCACTGGGATATTTAAGCCCTGCCATAGCCGGGGGAGCAATGGCCTTCAGTTCGGTTTCCGTTGTAACCAATGCCCTGAGGCTTAGAAGGTTTAAACCTTAAAATTTTATTATTAGATAACCTGGCAAAGGCAAATGAAAAAGAATTTGCGGGTAAAAAAATGGACTGCTGCGAATTACACCGCCCCAAAGAAAATCGCATAAAAAACAATAATGAGCATAGAGAAAGTTTTAAAAGAGAACAAAAGTAAAAATTTGAGCCATCTCGTAATTTACAATTGCGGGATGGCTTTTATTGTTTTGCTTATTTTATTTATTACAATTTTTTATGTAAATACATTTAGTTGCAAAGAATAAAATATATTGAGATTTATAAAAATATTTAAAATCTAAAAAGAGGAATTATAGAAAAAATGAAGAATAATATAAAAATAAAAAAATATAATTTGGAGGAAATGATGGATAAACAGAGAATTATCCAAGAATATGTACCGGGAAAACAAATTACATTGGCTCATTTAATAGCGAGTCCCGATATATCCTTATATAGAAAATTGGGCTTAGATCCTAAAGGTGCTTTGGGTATTTTGACGATAACACCAGGTGAAGGTGCTATTATCGCTGCGGATATTGCAATAAAATCTTCTTGTGTAGAAATTGGTTTTTTAGATAGATTTAGCGGATCGTTAGTAATAAATGGAGATGTTGCTGCTGTTGAGGCTGCATTAAAAGAAGTGTTGAGGTTTTTATCAGATGCTATGGGTTTTACACCTGCCCAGATTACAAAAAGTTGATAAGCGGGTGAAGAATATGATTCAAAAGCATATAGAAGAATTATGTAAAAAATTTAGCGATTTAAATCAGGAAGAAATAAAAGTTGTAGAGAGACTTTCGGAGGTTCTTCAAATTGTAGCAGATTTAACTCAGGCGGATATTTTCATAGATAGCATAACAAAAGATCCGGATGCAGCTATTGTTGTCGCTGAAGCAAAACCACGAACGGCCAAATCCCTTTACCGTTTTTCAGTAGTTGGTCAATTAGCTCTAAAACAAAATGAACCTGCGGTAATTAGAACTCAACAAACGGGTCTGCCTACAATAGGAATGAGGGGTATAAGCCAGGAAGGTGTACCGATAAAACAAAGTGTAGTCCCAATTACTTCTAAAACCGGAAGAACCATAGGAACGCTTATAATGGAACAGGATATAACCGAGCAGGTTTTTCAGGAGAAAAAGGTAAAGGACCTGATAGAAACGACGGAACACCTTTCTGAAACCCTTTTTAAATTAGCTTTTGCTGAAGGAAGAATTTCTGATATTCTTCCCGATGGACTTTTAATTGTCAACAAAAACGGTGCGATTACCTATTATAACAATGCTGCGAGGGATTTATTTAATAGAATAGGTTTTTTAGGAGAAGAGTTGAAAGATAAAAGAATTACTGAAATAATTCCTGAATTAGGTGTTAGAAGTGATTTTATTGCGGAGCAAATGTATATGGAATCTCAAATAAATGGATTAAATCTAGCAATAACTTCAATACCATTAAATAGTTCTGATGAAACAGCAGGTGCATTGATGCTGATAAGAGATATAACTGAAATAAGGATAAAGGAAAGGGAATTGATGCTGCAATCGTTGGTAATGAAAGAGATACATCATAGAATAAAAAATAATCTTCAAACTGTTGCGAGTTTGTTAAGAATACAGGCAAGAAGGGTTAAATCAAGAAAGGCAAGAAAATCTTTTAATGATAGTATAAGCAGGATTCTAAGTATTGCTGTAGTACACGACATTTTATCAAAAGAAGAGATGGAATTAGTGGATATAAATAATGTAATAAGCAAAATAGTGGAAATGATTTCGTTTATGACCGACCCTCATAAAAATATAAGTATAAAAATAGATTGTCAACTTATAAAGCTTACTTCAAGACAGGCTACTTCTATAGCACTTATTATAAATGAACTAATACATAATGCTATGGAGCATGCTTTTGTTGGGAAAAACGAGGGAGAAATTATAATAAGGGTTAAAGAGAGAAATAATGAAATATATTTATTGGTTCAAGATGATGGTATAGGCTTCAATAGCGATTTTTCCCTTGATAAATCAAAAAATTTAGGTCTAAGCATTATAAAAACCTTGGTAGAAGAGGACCTGAGAGGTTTTATAAATATTAAAAATAATAATGGCGCTATGGTAGAAATTAAATTCCCTTTAATAAATAAATTGCAGTATGTAGGATTTTGAAAAAATAAGGAAGGGGTATTATGCGGGTCTTAATTGTAGATGATGAACCTATAATAAGGATGGATATAAGGGAAATGCTACAAGAGAAACATTGCATAATAGTGGGTGAAGCATCTGATGGAGAAACTGCTGTGAATCTGGCGAGGAATTTAAGACCAGATGTGGTTTTAATGGATATAAAGATGCCTGGCAGTATAGATGGATTGGAGGCTGCTAAAATAATTAATGAAGAAGAGATATGTCCTGTTGTATTGCTTACAGCATATAGCCAATATGAGCTTGTTGAGGAAGCTTCTTCTGTAGTAGGTATTTTTGGATATTTGGTAAAACCGATTAAGGAAGAGGATATTTTACCTGCATTAAATATGGCTATTGCAAAATGGTCCAGTTATAAAAAATTAAAAGAAGAAAATAATGAATTAAAAAATAAATTGGAAAGCAGAAAAATTATTGAAATAGCAAAGGGAATTATAATGGAAAAATACAAATTAAGTGAAAAAGAGGCTTATAAAAAAATGCAAAAATTAAGCATGGACTTTAGAAAAAATATGGTAGAAATAGCAAAATACATAATAATTAATAACAAATTCGACGAAATCATGAAAATATAAAAAAATAAAATATTGCAAAAATTAAAAAGTACCTTTATAATAGTAATCAGCTAAATATATAAAAAGAGACAATGGTGTCTCTTTTGGGCAATGAAGCCCCATCGGGCATGGTCTTAAACCATGCTGGTGGGGCTTTTGTTTTTAACAGAAAGGAGATTAAGTGTGGCGAGTGTAGAGGAAATATTAAGCGTAGGTATAGATATAGGAACTTCAACAACGTCTTTGGTTATAAGTAAACTCAAAATAAAAAATGTTGCAGGTGGGTTTAGTGCACCTAAAATAGAAATAGTTGAAAAAAATATCATATATAGAAGTAACGTCTATTTTACACCTTTAATTGATGAAAAGACCATTGATTTTATAAATCTAAAAAAGCTTATTGAAGAAGAGTATAAAAAAGCCAAAATTTCTCCTTCTGAAATAAAAACAGGTGCAGTGATAATAACTGGAGAGACTGCAAGAAAAGAAAATGCAGAGAATATTTTAGATGCCATTTCAAAGTTAGCGGGAACATTTGTAGTTGCGACTGCTGGACCTAATTTAGAAGCCTATCTCGCGGGCTTAGGAGCAGGAGCAGCGAATTTATCTTCTAAAACGAAAAAAAGCGTTTGCAATGTGGATATAGGAGGAGGAACTACAAACATCTCTGTTTTTAATGAAGGAAAGCTGTTAACCACCTTTTGTGCCAATATAGGGGGAAGGCTAATCAAATTGTCATCAGATTACAAAGACGTAAAATTAACGGAGGTTTCAAATTACGGACAAATCGTTTTAGATGAAGGAGGCTTTAAGGTCAAAAAAAACGATAAGCTTGGTTTAAATGATCTAATTAAAATTGCAGGGATGTTAGCAGAATCTTTAATAAGCATTCTACTTTTTAGACCGAATTCTCTTGCAGAAAAATTAGCAATAGGGCCTTTACCGAAGGAAAATTTAAAAATTGATGCAGTCACTTTTTCTGGGGGGGTAGGCAGATTATTTTACGAAGATGATTATTCTAATGATGTATTATGGGTAACAAGATACCAAGATATAGGTCCATTGCTTGCAATGGAATTAAAAAGAAATATCTCGAAGCTTCCCTATGAAGTAATAAAACCCATGGAGACTATTTACGCCACGGTCATAGGAGCGGGAGTACATACAACTGAGTTGAGCGGATCTACCATATATATATCAGATTCAAAGGTGCTTCCTTTGAAAAATATACCTGTAGTGAAAGTTGATGATCCTCATGGGAGTAAAGCTGAACTTATAGAAGGAGTAAAGAAAAAATTGGAAACCTTCAAAAATGCAGAAGGGCATCTTATACCAGCATTACTTATACCGGATTTAGAAAATGTAAATTTTGAAAAAGTTAAAAATTTAGCAGAAGCGCTATTTGCAGCAGTTAGAATTTCTAATATACCGGGGCCCATTGTTGTAGCTTGTGAGGAAGATATTGGAAAAGCTTTAGGAAGTATTTTGAAAAATCTTGGCGGCAATCTATATGAAGTTATTTCAATAGATGAAATTTCAGTAAAGGAGGGTGATTATATCGATATAGGAGAGCCTTTGTATAGCGGTAGTGTAGTACCTGTTATTTTGAAAACGTTGGTTTTTTCTCATTAAACAATAAAGCTTAAAGGGGGGTTGTTTTCTGTGATTTTAAAGGCAAAGGTAAGGGGAACAGTTTACTGCTTTAAAGATGTAAAAGAAGTTCTTGCCAAAGCAAATGAAGAAAAATCAGGAGATATTTTGGCAGGGATTGCAGCCAATTCTGAAGAGGAAAGAATAGCAGCAAAATACGTTCTATCAAATTTAACCCTTGAGGATTTAAGAAATAATCCCGTGGTACCTTATGAAGAAGATGAGGTAACGAGGGTAATACAGGACCAGGTGAATGAGCATGTTTACAGCAAGATAAAAAGTTGGACAGCAGGTCAATTAAAAGAATACATATTGGACGATAAAACAACTTCTGATGATATTGATTGTATAAGCCAAGGATTAACCAGTGAAATGGTAGCAGCGGTTGCAAAAATAAGTTCAAATTTGGATTTAATATACGGAGCTTCCAAAATACGCAGAGTTTCTCACTGCAATACCACCCTTGGACTTCCAGGAACTCTTTCTGCAAGGTTACAGCCAAACCATCCAACGGATAATATAGATGGAATAATAGCAGAGGTAATGGAGGGATTGAGCTTTGGTATTGGGGATGCGGTAATAGGAATTAATCCTTGTATAGATGATGTAGACAATGTCAGCAGATTGTTATGGGCTTTGTATGAGTTTATTGAGAAATGGAAAATTCCTGCACAGCACAGTGTTCTTGCCCACGTGACAACACAAATAAAATGCATACGTCAAGGGGCGCCAGTTGGCGTAATATTCCAGAGCATTGCAGGAAGCCAGAAAGGCAATGAAGCCTTTGGTATTTCGGTAAGCATGCTTGATGAGGCTCATGAACTAATAAAAAGATACAGCACAGGTAAAGGGCCCAATCTGATGTATTTTGAGACAGGACAGGGTTCTGAGCTTTCAGCTGATGCTCATCATGGGGCAGATCAGGTAACTATGGAAGCAAGATGTTACGGCTTGGCAAAACGGTATAACCCGCTATTAGTAAATACGGTAGTAGGATTTATAGGGCCTGAATATCTATATGACAGCAAACAGGTAATACGAGCCGGGTTAGAAGACCACTTTATGGGGAAATTGACAGGTATTCCAATGGGGTGCGATGCCTGTTATACAAACCATATGAAAGCTGATCAAAACGATGTGGAAAATCTTGCTGTTTTGCTCACAGCAGCAGGATGCAATTATTTCATGGGAGTTCCTATGGGAGATGACATAATGCTAAATTATCAATGCACTAGCTATCATGATGTAGCTGCATTAAGAGAGGCATTAAAATTAAGACCTGCTCCTGAATTTGAAAAATGGATGGAGAATATGGGTTTAATGAAAGACGGCAGACTAACCTCCAAAGCAGGCGATCCCACCATATTTTTGAAATAGGGGGGTAAAAGGATGTTAAGCGAAAAAGACGTACAGGGAATTGTAGAAAGTGTACTTAAAGAATTAAACCTCATAAATATGGAGAAGAAAGAAAATAAGACAGATATCTTAAAAGAAAGAGAATGTGTCTCATCACAAAAGAAAAATGAAAGTGTTTGTGAAGAACAGTATCTACCGGATCTCAATGAAATAAAATTAGAAGAGTGGGCACTTATACCTGAACCCTTTGATAAAGAAGGATTAATGAGGATTAAGAAGAATACGCCTGCTAGAATAGGTCTTTGGAGAGCGGGAGCAAGGTATAAAGTTGAACCATGGTTAAGATTCAGAGCGGATCTTGCAGCTGCAAAGGATGCTGTTATGAAAGATGTAGATCCTAAATTCATCGAAGAATTGGGATTGTTTACTGTTCAAACGGTTGTTAAAGATAAGGATGAATATTTGACAAGACCTGATCTTGGAAGAAAACTTTCTGAGGAAGCAAAAGAAAAAATTTTGAAAGAGTGCCCCAAATCACCGCAGGTTCAATTGATAGTTGTTGATGGGTTGAGCTCTACAGCAATCGAAGCTAATGCCAAGGATTTCATACCATCGTTTTTACAAGCCCTTAAAGGTTATGGATTAAGTATTGGTAAACCTTTCTTTATAAAGTATGGCAGAGTAGCTGTAATGGATGAAGTGGGCGAATTGCTACAACCTGAGGTCCTTGTTGAATTGATAGGGGAAAGGCCGGGTTTGGTTACAGCGAAGAGCATGAGTGCTTATATGTGCTATAAACCCAATAAAAATACAATAGAGTCTGACAGGATGCTCGTTTCTAATATTCATGATGGAGGCCTGCCTCCTGTTGAAGCGGGTGCCCATGTAGCGGGTATTGTAAAAAAGATATACGATGCAAAAGCCAGCGGCGTAAAATTAATGAATTTATAAAAAAAGAAAAGGGGGTTTCAAAATGTACGGTTTTAAACCCATAAAGGCTCAGGTATTGGCTGTTAAATTAATTCCCAATGTAAACGAATACATGAAAAAAGAATTAAATTTAAAACCCGAACATAGGAGTATTGGGATGCTTACCGTAACCATTGATGATGTAGGTTATACGGCAGTAGATGAAGCAACGAAAAAAGCTGATGTTGAAGTGGTATATGCAAGGTCTTTCTATGCAGGTGCGGCTCATGCTTCGGGACCCTTGTCGGGTGAGTTCATAGGTATATTGGCGGGGCCCAATCCTGCAGAAGTGAAAAGTGGATTGAATGCAGCTATTGATTGCATAGAAAATGATGCTTGTTTTTGGGCTGCAGATGAAGAAGGACAAATTGCTTTTTATGCTCAATGTATTTCAAGAACAGGTTCTTATCTTTCAAAAATAAATAATATACCAGAAGGTTCACCTATAGCTTACTTGATAGCGCCACCTATTGAAGCCATGTATGCACTTGATGCTGCAATAAAAGCAGCAGAAGTTAAGTTGACTTCATTCTTTGGACCTCCGAGTGAAACAAACTTTGCTGGTGGGCATTTGACAGGTTCACAATCTGCATGTAAAGCAGCGTGTGATGCTTTTGCAGCGGCGGTTATGGAAGTTGCTAAATATCCCAAAAGATATTAGGGGAGAAGGTAATGGAAAATAAAGCTTTCGGTTTTATAGAAACCTACGGATTGGTTCCAGCAATTGAAGCGACCGACGCAGCATTAAAAGCTGCTAATGTCAAATTGTATGCTTTTAGATATACTACTGGAGGTTTGGTTACTACAATAATCACGGGAGATGTAGGTGCTGTAAAAGCTGCGGTAGATACAGGCTTTGCTGCAGCAAAAAAAATAGGGAAAGCTATAAGTTTTAATATAATACCGAGGATGGATGAAAATTCAATTGTTATTATCGACGGGAAAGTACAGAATAAATATGAATATATGATTGAAGAGAAGACAGAAGTAAAAGAGACAATGAAGGAAGAAAAGAAGGAAGAAGATGAACAAAATAAGGAGTTTAAAAGAGAAGAGAATGTAGTTGAAGATTTAGAAACAAAAGAAGTTATTGATAATTATAAAAAAGAAGAAAATGAGGTAGTAACTGAAAAGGAAATGGAAGGTTTGCAAGATGAAAAGATACCTGACGATACTGATATAAGAAAAGATATCAAAAATAGAGAAAATACCGAAAAAAATGAGAAAGTAGAAAAATTAGAAGAAACGGACTTAACTGGAATAACAAATAAAATAAAGGAATTATTAAAAAATGAGCAATTAAAAAGCATTTTAGAACAAAACAATAGTATTGATAAATTAAGTGCAAAGAATCTCAGGAGGGTTGCAAAAGAACTTTTAGGGAAAGAAATAAGGGGAGAAAAAGTAGATTCAATGAGAAAGAGTGAAATATTAGAACTATTAATAAAATATTTCAGTAAGGAGGTGTAGAAAAGGATGATAAAAATAGATAAGGATCTTTTAGCAATACAGGAAGTGAGGAATTTAGTAGCAAAAGCCAAGGAAGCACAAAAGATTCTAGACACCTATCCCCAGGAAAAAATTGATGAAATAGTTAAAGCGATGTCTGAAGAAGCTGCAGCAGCTTCAGACTGGCTTGCAAGAGTAGCTGTAGAAGAAACGGACATTGGGGTATATGAACACAAGGTAATTAAAAATCTATTTGCTGCCAAAAGGGTATATGAAGCTATAAAAGACTTGAAGACGGTAGGATTTATTAAAATAGATGAAGTAAACAAGGTGTGTGAAATTGCAGAACCTGTAGGTGTTATTGCAGGATTGACTCCTACCACAAATCCCACGTCTACAGCCATATTCAAATCTTTGATCTCTGTAAAAGCAAGGAACGCTATAGTTTTTAGCCCACATCCCAGGGCAGCTGATTGCACCTCTCAAGCAGTTGAAATACTGCATAAAGCTGCAGTAAGGGCAGGAGCACCAGAAGGAATATTGGGCTGTATATCCACTCCAACCTTGGAAGCAACTCAAGCATTAATGAAACACCCTGATGTAAATTTAATATTGGCTACCGGCGGTTCAGATATGGTGAAAGCTGCATATAGTTCAGGAAAACCTGCATATGGTGTTGGTCCTGGAAATGTCCCTGCATATATTGAAAGGAGCGCAAATGTTAAAGACGCAGTAAAAGCCATTATAGAGAGTAAAACCTTTGACAACGGTACAATTTGTGCTTCTGAACAATCGGTGATTTGCGAAAAATGCATTGCAGATGAAGTGAAAAGAATCTTTATTGAGATGAGAGGGGTAATTTTAAACCCTGAGGAAATCTATAAGTTAGAAAAGTATGCCTTTAGACCTGATGGAAGTTTGAATCCCGCTATAGTTGGTAAATCAGCAGTAAGCATAGCGGAAAATGCCGGTATAAAAGTTCCAAAAGAAACAAAAGTCTTATTGGCTCCTCTTTCCGGAGTAGGTAAACAATATCCTTTATCAAAGGAAAAACTGAGCCCTATACTAGCTTATTATGAGGTTGAAGATTGGAAAGAAGCATGCATGCTCTGCATTGAACTTTTAGAGCTCGGTGGTATGGGGCATACCATGTCTATTCATTCAAATAACGATGAAATTGTAAAGAAATTTGCATTAGAAAAACCAGCTTTCAGAATTCTTGTGAATCAACCTTCCTCCTTCGGAGCAATTGGGGCGACAACAGGATTGGTGCCTTCTCTGACACTTGGTTGCGGAACATGGGGAGGAAACGCCACATCAGATAATATAGGGCCAATGCATTTAATGAATATTAAACGGTTAGCTTATGGAGTGCGTAGCCTTGGGGAATTAAAGGCAGAGCTTTATGGCGCAAAGGCAATTGAAAAAACTGAAGAAGTAAATCCAGAAGTGATTAAAAAGATTGTGGAAGAGGTATTAAAAAAAATAAATTTTTAAAAGTGAGGGGGTTTTAAAATGAACGGTGGACAAATTGCTTTGGGAATGATTGAAACAAAAGGCTTGGTGGCTGCAATTGAGGCGGCAGATGCGATGGTAAAAGCAGCAAATGTAACACTTATAGGTAAAGAAAAAGTCGGAGGTGGACTTGTAACGGTTATGGTTAGGGGAGATGTAGGAGCTGTAAAAGCGGCAACTGATGCAGGTGCAGCGGCAGCGTCAAGGGTGGGAGAATTGATTTCTGTCCATGTAATTCCAAGACCACATCCTGATGTAGAGTATATACTACCTAATGTGAAAAAGGAAAGTGGATACGACCCCACTAAATAAAAATCCTAAATGAGCTGGGGGTGTGAAGATGAAGGTATTAACGGAGTTTGACATAAGGAATGAGTTAAAAAAGATGGGCCCGGTGAACAGATTTTTAGTTTCACCGGGAACCATCTTAACCCCAGCGGCCAAGAGTTATCTTAATGAAAATAAGATTGAACTGGTTTTTGGAGAAGTTGACAGCATTAAGGAAAAAAGTCATGATGTAGATCTGAAAGAGGAACAAAAAGCTGAGAAAAGCAGTAAAAAAGAAGGGGACGCTGGTGGTAGTTCGGGAAGATATGAAATTTTAGTAGGAGCTGTAAAAACAAATGAAAAACCTGAGAGTTTTACTCATTTATACGGGAATAAATTGGTCCCTAAGGTACATCCAAGAATTAAATTAAGAGGAAGAATAGATTCATTGGAAGCCTTCATTATTAGGGCTCAGACAATTGCAGAAAAAAATAAGATGAAAAAACTTGTAGAAGATTTAGATGAGGTTTTAAAAGTGGTAAGAAGGCTTATGAGGGCCGAAGTTCTTTCAGAACCAGTAGAGGATTTAAACCTTTTCGGCTTTAAAGAAGATGAAATAAGGAGGATTTCTCAAAATCCCAGAGCATCAATTGGTATAGAACATTTTATGCCTGATTATAAGATGGGTGAATTAATGGCAGAACTTAATTTAATAAGAACCAAAATCAGAGAAACCGAATTGGCTGCGTGCGAAGCTTTCTATGACCCTAATGAAGGTCTTGAAAGAGAGGATATAATAAAAGTTTTAAATAGATTGAGCAGCGCAGTTTATATTATGATGTGTTGGTTGAAGGCTGGCAGGTATAATAAATCGGAGGGATGAAGATGTCCCAGGAAATATTAGTTTCCAAGATAACACAGGAGATAATATCGTATATAAACAGAGTCCCTGTCCCTGTAACGGTTTCAAATAGGCATATACATTTAAGCAAAGAAGCAAAAGAAATATTGTTTGGAGGAAAACCGCTAACTGTGAAAAAGTATTTAGGACAGCCGGGACAATTTGCAGCAGAAGAAGTGGTAAAAATTATAGGTCCAAAGGGTCAATTCGATGCGGTTAGAGTGGTTGGACCTGAAAGAAAAAAGTGTCAGGTAGAGCTTTCAATTTCAGACTGCTATCACTTAGGCATAAATCCTATAGTCAGAGATTCGGGAAAACATGAAGGAACCCCTGGGGTACTAGTCATAGGGCCTAAGGGATTTATAAAGATGGAAGAAGGAGTTATAGTAGCACAAAGGCATATACATATGACACCAGAGGATGCAGAAAAATATGGAGTGAAGGATTTACAATTAGTAAGGATTAGGTTTGATTCTGGTCCAAGACGGGGCATTCTCGGCGACGTGCTAATAAGGGTAGATGAACAATTTGCTTTGGAATGTCATTTAGATGTTGAAGAAGCAAATGCCCTTGGAATAAAAAACAATGATGTTGTTTATATGGAGATAGGAGGAATTTGATTTGAGCTCAATTTTTAGCGATAGAGTCAAAAAAATTTTGCTGGATGCCGAGAAATGTGTGAAAGTGCCGCAAAGTTATTCGGGTGAATTGTTTACTGGAGTGGATTTGGGTACTGCCTATGTTGTTTTGATGGTTGTTGATTCAACAGGTAAACCTGTTGCAGGTGCTTATAAATTTGCTCAGGTTGTCAAAGACGGTGTTGTAGTTGATTTTACAGGAGCCATGCGCATAGTAAAGGAACTCAAGGCAAACATAGAGGAGAGACTAAATACAGAACTTTTGAAAGCCGCAGCTGCTTACCCTCCTGAGACGGGTAAATCGGTAGTAAAATCTCACTTCTATGTTACTGAAGGCGCTGGGTTTGAAGTTTTAAATATGGTGGATGAACCCACTGCGGCAAATTATGTTTTAAATATAAGCGACGGCGCTGTTGTGGATATAGGAGGAGGTACAACTGGAATTGCTGTTGTAAAAAACGGCGAAGTTGTTTACACAGCCGATGAGCCGACTGGCGGCACACATTTTTCATTAGTAATAGCAGGAGCAAAAAAGATAAGTTTTGAAGAGGCTGAAGAATTTAAAAAAGACCCGTTTAACAAGAAAGAGGTTATAGCCCTTGTAAAACCTTGTATACAAAAAGTGGCAGAAATAATAAGAAGACATATAAGGGGTTTCAAAGTAGATGCGGTGTATTTGGTTGGGGGCACCTGCTGTTTAGATGGGATAGAGGATATTATTTCAAAGGAAATAGACCTTCCCGTTTATAAACCTATTAATCCCTTTTATGTAACCCCAGTGGGAATTGCTTTAAGCTGTATAGGGGTGAAAGAATATGGAGATTTTGAAGGAAGAGGAACAAAAATATATTGATGAGATAGTTAAAAAGATTGTTTCTGAAGTATTGAAGAAGGTTTACGAAAAGGAAATATTAGAAAAGGAAGAAAAAGGCAATAAAGAAGAAAAACCAGAGGGTATATTGATTGTATTTACTGGTGGAACAGGTTCACTGGATTCTGTATTAGAGGGACTAAAAAAATTAAGGGAGAAATATAAACTTTTTGCGGTTTTTTCAGAGGCTTCAAAACAAGTATTACCTATAAAAGAGTTTAAAGAAAACATACAGTTTGAAGAAATAGTTCCCCAAAATTTGTATAAAGTTATTAACGAGTCTAAGCTTGTTATTCTTCCAACTTTGACCCAAAATACTGCAGCAAAAATCGCATACGGAATTAGAGATACTATTGCTTCAGAGGCTGCTGCTGTTTCTATAATAGCAGGTAAAAAAATTTTGGCTTGCGAAGACTCTATACCTTGTAATTCAATGCCTGAAGAATATTCTAAATTGATTAAAAGTATACTGCAGACATTAAAGAATTTTGGGATAAGGTTCTGTAGAGCAGAAAATATTTTTGATGAGGTAGAAAATATCAATGGTAGTGATGAGATAGTATGTAAAAAGAAGGAGAAAACAGCAGAAAAAGAAAAGACAGAAATTTCGATGGATTTAAAATTGATTACAGGAGAAACGATACAGAAACTATACAAAGAAGGTATTAGAAAGATTATTTTGCCGAATAAATGTATAATCACCCCTTCTGCTAAGGATATGATAAAGGATTATAAGATTACAATAGAGTGGATGGTGAAGTAAATGTTAATAGCAAAGGTCATAGGAAATGTTTGGGCTACGAGGAAAGAAGAAAACATGAAAGGGCAAAAGCTTTTGGTGGTAAAGCAGGTGGATGAAAATAAAAATCCTGTGGGAAATGCTTTTGTGGCTGTTGATAATATAGGAGCGGGAATTGGTGAATATGTAATAGTAACTACGGGCAGCTCTGCAAGGAAGGTATCTGATGAGATTATTCCCATAGATGCTGCGGTAATAGGCATTGTTGATTCTATGGAAATAGAATAAATAGGTTTGGGGATGATCAAAATTGGAAATGGAATTGACGAAAATTTTAAAAGATAAAGGTGTTGTTGGAGCGGGAGGAGCAGGGTTTCCAACTTATGCAAAATTAAAAAGAGAAGGGATAGATTATTATATAATAAATGGCATCGAATGCGAACCCCTTTTATGGGTAACCAAAGAAATTTTGATGAGATTTCCGGAAAAGGTTGTAAAGGGTCTGAAAGCATTAAAGGAATACACCAATTCAAAAGAAGCCTATATTGGAGTTAAGGGCAAATACAGGGAGATTTTAAAAGGGATAGAAGATGTTATTGTTGCTGACGGCTATAATATAAAAACCTTTTTTGCCGGGGATTTCTATCCTGCTGGTGATGAACAGGTTCTGGTTTATGAGATAACCAATAAGGTAGTCCCCCCGGGCGGTATTCCGCTGATGGTTGGATCTGTAGTGAACAATGTTGAAACGGTTTACAACGTATATAATGCATTATTTGAAGATAAACCTGTTACTGAAAAATTTATTACAATTGCTGGTGATGTAAAAAAGCCTGTGACGGTAAAAGTTCCTATTGGAATAAAAGTAAGCAGTATTTTAGAAAAACTCGAGATTGAATATGAGGATAAGGTTTTGATAGATGGTGGCCCAGTAATGGGTAAAATTATATCACAGGATGATGTGATAACAAAAACCAGCGGAGGAATTTTGGTTTTTGAAAAAAGTCATCCTGGTGTTAGCAAAAAAATTCTTTCGATTGAACAAATTTTAAGAAAAGCACGTACCTGCTGCATCCAGTGCAGATACTGTACTGACCAATGCCCGAGATACCTTTTGGGCCATGATTTAGAACCTCACAAGATTATGATTTCCTTAGCCTTCAACTTGGACGATAGATTTTTAAAAAATGCGCTGATATGTTCGGAATGCGGAGTATGTGAGATATATTCTTGCCCACAGGGTTTATCTCCGAGAAGGGTAAATCAGCACTTAAAGAGTGTTTTTGCAAAAAAAGGCATAAAATACTCTACGGATAAAAAAGAGTTTTTTGCAAGGGAAAACAGAGAATTGAGGAGAATTCCAACATCGAGGCTTAAGGTAAAGCTGGGAATAGAAAAATATGATAAGCATCCGGAATTCATAGATGAAAAATTGAAAGCAGGTGAAGTAAAAATACTTACAAAGCAGCATATTGGAGCAAAAGCGGTACCGGTTATACAAAAAGGAGATAGAGTAAAGGAAAGCGACATTGTAGCAAAAGTAGACGACAATGTTCTGGGGGCTAATATCCACGCCAGCATTACAGGAATCGCAGTAAAAGTTACGGAAGATTTTATCGTAATAAAGGGGGAGGAATAGTAAATGAGCAAGGCAATAGGAATAGTAGAGTCCACCAGTATTGCAAGAGGTATTGAGGCAGCGGACGGAATGGTAAAACAGGCACCCGTAAAATTATTTATAGCAAAAACCATATGCCCCGGGAAATTCTTAATTTTAATTGGAGGAGATGTAGAGGCTGTAAATAGTTCGGTTGAAAGAGGGGAAGGTATTCTTGGAGAATTTAGGGTCGACAGTGTTGTAATACCAAATGTGCATGAAAATGTTCTTTTAGCCCTTGAAGGGACTTCAGAAATAAAGTATTACGATAGGCAATGGGCACTTGGGGTGATAGAGACCTTTAGTGTGACAGCTTGTATTTATGCAGCGGATGCGGCTGTAAAAGCAGGTGGGGTGCAGCTGATAGAAGTGAGGCCTGCGGTTGGATTGGGAGGAAAATCTTTTGTAACAATGATAGGAGATGTCAGCGCTGTAGAATCGGCGGTAAATGCTGGAAGAGATAAAATAAAGGATGAAGGGATGATGCTAAACTTTGCAGTAATCCCATATATTTCTGAGGACGTTTTATGTAAGTTGATTTAATTTATTATTCCGGGGAGGTGATCTCTCGGTGGGTAAAAGTGTTCTGACGAAGAAGGATGTAGAAAAGTGTTTTTACGAAGGAAGCAGGGTATTATTTATTTCCAAAGACACTATAATACTTCCCGGTGCAATGGATTTAATAAAAAGTGCGAGTATTAAAGTGATAAGGCTGGATGATGACTACGAATTAAAAAATTATTTAGAAAAAGTCTGCATAAAAAACGGCATAACAGACGAAAAATTATGTAATAAAATTTTGGAATTAATAAGAAAAAAATTAAGCGAGAAAGGGGGGAAGAACGTTGCAGTTGAAGACTAAACTTTTTGGAAGGACCTATGTGTTTAAAAGTGTAAAAGAGGTTCTTGCAAAGGCAAGTGAAGAGAAGTCGGGAGATATTTTAGCAGGTATCGCTGCAGAAAGCAATGAAGAAAGGATTGCAGCAAAAAGGGTTTTGAGCGAGCTTACCCTTGAAGATTTGAGAAAAAACCCTGTAATCCCCTATGAGGAAGATGAGGTTACAAGGGTAATCGATGATGGTCTTTCGGAGGGAGTGTATAACAAAATAAAAAACATGACAGTTATGGAGTTGAGAGAGTATATATTAAGCCATAAAACAACAGGAGAGGATATTAAAAGGATTTCTCCGGGTTTAACTGCAGAAATGGCTGCTGCAGTAGCTAAGATTATGTCAAATATGGACCTTGTGTATGCTGCAAGCAAAATTAAAATAATTACAACTGCACGCACAACAATTGGATTGCCAGGTACCCTTTCTTTTAGAATACAACCTAATCACCCTAACGATAGTGTTGAAGGGATAATGGCTTCTATCATGGAAGGACTATCTTATGGCTCAGGAGATGCGGTTATTGGTATAAACCCAAATGAAGATACTTTAGAAAATACAATAAAATTGATGAATGTTACTCACGATTTTATAGAAGAATGGGCTATTCCAACTCAAAACTGTGTTTTATCTCATATAACCACACAAATGAAAGCGGTAGAAGCGGGGGCAAAGGTAGACGTATTTTTTCAAAGTATTGCTGGAACAGAAAGATGCAATAGAGAGTTTGGGATTACAGCTAAGCTTTTAGATGAAGCTTTTGAAATGATTAATAAAAAGGGATGCGCAGGTGGACCTAATTTAATGTATTTTGAAACAGGGCAGGGCTCGGAGCTATCCCTTGGGGCTCACCTCGGCGCTGATATGCAGACTTTAGAAGCGAGAACATATGGTTTTGCAAGGAGATATAAGCCTTTTATGGTAAATAACGTTTCTGGTTTTATTGGGCCTGAAACATTATATGATGGAAGGCAGGTTATTAGAGCAAGCCTTGAAGATCATTTTATGGGGAAACTTTTAGGGTTACCGATGGGTATGGCTCCCTGCTATACTAACCACATGAAAGCGGATCAAAACGATCAGGAAAATGCCATAATGCTTTTAGCAATGGCTGGAGCAAACTACTATATGGGGGTACCGGGAAGCGATGACTGTATGTTAAGCTATCAGGATACCAGCTATCATGACGATGCAACTTTAAGAGAATTGTTGGGATTGCGCCCGGCTCCTGAATTTGAAAGATGGTTGGAAGAGATGGGCATAATGAAGGATGGAAAATTGACGGAAATAGCTGGTGATCCCTCAATATTCTTTAAAATAAAACCTTTGGGGAGGAGGTGAGAATATTGATTAACTACGACTCTTCCCTGATAGAAAAAATTGTTAATCAAGTTATCGAAGAATTAAATAAGAAAGAGGAATGTATAAGTAAAAAAGAAGAACTTGAACTAAAGGAAGAAGTAAAGGAATTTTCAGATATAACTGAGTACAGCTTATACGATAAAATCTTCATAAAAAATCCTTTAAATGAAGAAGCTCTAAAGAATCTAAAAAAATCAACACCGGCAAGGATATGCCTTGGACGTAGTGGGCCGAGATACCTTACAATACCGTGGCTCAGGTTTAGAGCAGACCATGCAGCTGCTATGGATTCTGTTTTCAGCGAAGTCTCCGAAGCTTTCTTAGAAAAAATGAACCTTTTTTCCGTTTCAACTGTTGTAAAAAACAAAGATGAATATTTAACAAGGCCGGATTTAGGGAAAATACTTTCCGAGGAAGCAAAAAGGACGATAAAAGAAAATTGTCCAGAAACTCCGAATGTTCAAGTGATAGTAGTGGATGGATTAAGTTCAAAAGCTATAGAGGAGAATGTAGGCGATTTTTTAGCATCCTTTATGGAAGGTATTAAATCGTATGGGTTAACCATTGGGAAGCCCTTTTTCATAAAATATGGGAGAGTTCCGGTTATGAACGATGTAGGAGAAGTATTAAAACCTGATGTTGTAGTAGAGTTAATAGGAGAAAGGCCTGGTTTAGTTACGGCAAAAAGCATGAGTGCTTATTTGTGCTGGAGACCAAGAAAAAATACGGTAGAGTCAGAGAGAAATGTGGTTTCCAATATTCACGATAAAGGACTTGCTCCCATTGAAGCGGGTGCTCATGTAGCCGGAATTGTCAAAAAAATATTTGAACAACAAAAAAGCGGAATAGATTTAATAATATAAATTAACAAAATATAAAAAATTAATAAATAAGAAGGGGGTAATTTCTTATGGCAGAACAAATTGCATTGGGGATGATAGAAACCAAAGGTTTAGTAGGTGCTATTGAGGCTGCCGATGCTATGGTAAAAGCAGCAAATGTATATCTTATCGGGAAAGAACATGTGGGTGGTGGTCTTGTAACGGTTATGGTAAGAGGTGATGTAGGAGCGGTAAAAGCTGCTACTGATGCAGGAGCTGCAGCTGCTCAAAGAGTTGGTGAATTAATTGCCGTTCATGTAATACCAAGACCTCACACAGATGTGGAATATATATTGCCAAAACTTAATAAAGAGGAGTAATAGTTTTAAATAATTTTAAAGGAAGGAGGCAATTATTTTGAGTATCAACCAAATTATCGTTGATATAATGGTTGTTTTTATGGCAATTGGCGCTATAGACAGAATTTTGGGCAATAAATACGGGTTTGGTGAAAAATTTGAAGAAGGTTTTAACGCTATGGGGCCATTGGCACTTGCAATGGTTGGTGTTGTTTCTTTGGCTCCTGTTTTGGCAAAAATTTTAAAACCCGTAATTGTTCCTATTTATTCTGCTTTAGGAGCCGACCCTGCTATGTTTGCAACAACCCTTCTTGCATGCGACATGGGGGGCTATCCTCTCGCTATGCAGCTTGCTCAAACAAAGGAAGCAGGTTTATTTGCTGGTATTATCCTTGGCTCCATGATGGGTCCTACAATAGTTTTTTCGATTCCTGTAGCCTTGGGTATTATTAAAAAAGAGGATCATAAAGCTCTTGCAACAGGTATATTAGCGGGTATGATTACAATACCAATAGGATGTTTTGTGGGTGGCCTTGTGGCAGGGTACCCATTGGGCATGGTATTGAGCAACCTTATTCCAATTATCATCGTTTCACTGTTAATTGCATTAGGACTTTGGAAGATTCCAAATAAAATGATATCGGGTTTCAATGCCTTTGGTAAAGGTGTTGTGATAATGATTACAATAGGCCTTGCTGCGATAATAATTGAAACCCTTACAGGCATAGTTGTAATACCTGGTATGGCTTCAATATGGGATGGTATTCAGATAATAGGTTCTATCGCTATTATGCTTGCAGGAGCGTTTCCAATGGTGCATTTTATAACGAAGGTATTTAAAAAGCCGCTGATGTCTCTTGGTAAAACCCTTGGTATGAATGATATAGCAGCAGCAGGCATGGTTGCTACTCTTGCAAACAATATACCTATGTTTCAGATAATGCAGGATATGGATTATAGAGGAAAGATTCTCAATGTAGCTTTTGCGGTAAGCGCAGCCTTTACCTTTGGTGATCACTTAGGTTTTACTGCAGGTGTTGCAAAGGAAATGATTTTCCCGATGATAGTAGGAAAGCTCGTTGCAGGTGTTACAGCAATAATGGTTGCAAGCTTGTTTGCCCCGCGGGACAAAGCAGTTATATAAATAAATAAAACATAAAGCCCTGTAAATCGGGGCTTTATGTTTTATGAAATAGTAAAATATATGTTAGACAATAATAAAGATAAAATAATTGTTTTAGGTCCGAGCGGGGCTGGAAAATCAACTTTTATAAGTGCATTATTGGGAGAAAGAAAAAATGTTAAAAAAACGCAGATGATTGAGTTTAAGGGAAGGTTTATTGATATTCCGGGGGAATATATTGAAATAAGAAGATTTAATTATATTGTCATTAATACTGCTCTTGAAGCTTGTTTAATTTTTGTGGTTCAAGATTCTACATCAGATAGACCGTCAGTACCGCCAGGTTTCTGTAACATTTTTAATATACCAATTTATGGTATCATCAATAAAATTGATTTGGAGAGCTCTAATATTGAAAGATCAAAAAAATTTCTCATCGACGCAGGTATAGATGAAAAAAATATTTTTTTGGTATCAGCTAAAACAAAAGAAGGTATGTATTGCATAGAAAAATTAATAAAAAATCATAAATTATTAAAGTCCTTTATCTAACCGGCAAAGATGCCGGTGTTTTTTTGATATTTTTTAAAGATAAAAATTGAAGTATAATAGATAAGGATGCCCGCAATTTTTTATATAAAGTGTTATCGGGAGGGACAATGTTTGAAAAAAGCGCAGGAAGGCTTTTTTGCAGAAAAAATGATTAAAACAATAATTCAGTATAAAAAGGAGCTATTAATTGCCGGCTGGCTTACCGCCATTCTCGGAGAAGTATATTTTTATCCCTTCGGAACACCTTTTCGCTTTACCATAGGCGTTGTAGGGATTTCCTTTTTAATTTTATATTTTAAAGATATAGAAGAAATGCTGCTTATTTTATTTGCGGGGGTTACTGTCTTCGTTTTCAGAGTAATTCTCGGAATACTGGTAAAAGGTTTTTCAATTGAAGTAGCCGTTCAGGTGCATTTCCCTGCGATGATGTTTTATTTTGCTTACGGTATAATTTTAAGGTTAATGAAGATAAGAGATTTAATCACCCTGCCCGTCAACTTCGTCGCTGCTATGAGCTTAGCCGATATTACAGGAAATATAGTAGAGCTTATGATAAGAAGGGAGCTCAGCTTAAAATACTTTCAGGAGATATTTACCTTTTTAGTTGGGGTAGGTATTTTAAGGGCTATAATCACTTTTTCCCTTTACTGGCTGCTGGAAAGATATAAAAACATTGCTTTAAAGGAAGAACATGAAAGAAGGTATGCGGAACTTTTGGATCTCTTATCCCAGCTAAAGGCCGAGCTTGTTTATTTAAAGAAATCCACAATGGATTTGGAAAATGCGATGAAGGAAAGCTATGAAATATACAACAAGCTGGGCGGCCAGGTAAGTGGAGAAGAAATTTTCAGGATTAAAAAGAGGGCGTTGAATCTGGCAAAGGAAATTCATGAAATAAAAAAGGATTACCTGAGGATAAGCTCGGGATTTTCTCAGATAATCCCCGACGAAGAAAAAGACGGAATGTCGTTAAATTCACTTTTTGATGTGATTAAAATTAACACCGAAAGATGGATGAAAACTTATGACAAAAAGATTCAGCTGAAATTGCGGTATAATAAAAACTTTATAATAAAAAATTATTTTGTTTTTTTATCAATAATAGGCAATTTAATTTCAAATGCTTTGGATGCCGTAGATAATGAAAGAGGAATTATAAATGTTAGCGTAAATCTTGATGAAAATAATAATAAGATTTTTATAACCGTCAGTGATAATGGATACGGTATAGATAAAAAGGACCTGCCTTTTATTTTTGACCCGGGCTTTTCTACGAAAATGCTGGAAAATGGGGAACTTTCTACGGGGTTGGGACTCACTCATGTAAAAAACTTGGTGGAAGAAATGGAAGGCAAGGTGGAAGTAAAAACGGCAAGACAAAAGGGTACAACCTTTTTTATAGAAATCCCCTATGATGAAAGGTATTTTTCCAGGATTAAAAAGGAGAGTGGATCCTTTGGAGTTTAAGATAATGGTGGTGGACGACGATAAGGCAATTAGGAGGATCTTATCGGGAATTGTGGAGAATTACCGCTTAGGAGAAATTGTGGCGGAAGCGGAAGAGGGGGAAGAAGCCTTCAAAAAAATCCTATCCGTAAAGCCCGACATTGTACTAATAGACCTTTTACTTCCCGGCAAAGATGGGGTGGAAATAGTAAGGGAAGCGAAAGAGAGGGCTTTAAATACCTATTTTATTATGATTTCCCAGGTGGAAACAAAGAGCATGGTGGGCAAGGCTTATGAAAGCGGGATAGAATTTTTCATTAAAAAGCCCATAAATGTAATGGAAACCGTTAAGGTAATATCCAAGGTGGAAGAGCTTATCAAAATGAAAAATACCTTGAATAAGATAAAAGAGACCGTTGCAATAGTGGAAAATAAAAAAGTTGAAGAGGGGAAATGCCCATCGCCTAAAAGAATAGACTACATTTTGGCGGACATAGGGATTCTCGCAGAAACCGGAGCCGAGGATATTAAAATATTACTGGAGAACTACGATTATATTAAGCGAAATAATCTTGGCATGCAGGAGATATATCAGTTTTTAAGCGACTATTACGAAAATACGGGTTCCAAAAAATCCAGCGATATAAAGGCAATTGAAATGAGGATGAGGAGGGCTATTTCCAAAGCCCTGAGCAACCTTGCAATGCAGGGAATGGAAAATTACGACAACGAACAGCTTTTAAGATATGCAAATATTTTATTTGAATATAAAGAGGTTAGAAAGGAAATGGATTTTTTAAAAGGCAGAACTAAGGAAAGAGGGAAAGTAAATGTTAAAAAATTTTTGGAAGGTTTTATGTTGCTATTAAATTAATAAAAATAAAGAAAAAGCCCGAATTTTCCCGGGCAATAATTTTTTATTTAATGTAATTTACCACATCTTTTTTGCGTTCAATGGGGCGTGGCTGTTTAGACGGGTCGGGATAGCCTAAAGCCACGGCGTAAAACGGTTCGTAACCTTCCGGGATGGAAAGTTTTTGAGCCTCCTCTTTTATTTTAAAAAGAAAATTTACAAGTCCTATCCAGCAGGAGCCAATTCCCAAGCTGTGGGCGGCAAGCAGCATGTTTTGAGTAGCAGCGCTGCAGTCCACGAGGGCGGAATAAGCGCTTTTCCTGCCGGATACTATTATAACCGTAGGTGCATTGTGAAATATGTGGGCCTTCTCGTTGCGCCCTATTGCCGATATCCATTCTACCTCCGATTCTGACATCAGCTTTTTTATAACACTGTTAAAGTGGTCCAGTAACTCTTTGTTTTGTATTACCGTAAAATGCCAGGGTTGTTCGTTATGACCGCTGGGGGCATGAATTGCCGCTTCGATAATTGTTTTTAATTCCTCCTCTTTTATCTGTTCCGGCAAAAACCGCCTTATGCTTCTACGGGTTTTTATGACGTTAATAATTTCGTTCAAAAGACCTCCTCCTTTCTTAAAAAACATTTTAATAAATTTTTTTATAAAATAAAAGCGTTGATGATATATAATTTTTACAATGTGAGAAAAAAAGTAGGAGGATAGTTTTTACCTCCTACTTACTTAATTTTCTTTTTATTTGGCTTTTACAGTTTTAACTTTAGAATATTTGCTCCTTTGAATCAGGTATCCAATAACGAGCAGTCCAGCTCCTATAATATCCGTTTTTAATCCCGGAGTAACGAGCAGGATACCTCCTAGGAAGAATATGAGCCTTTCAATAATATTTTGATTGGTAATTAAATAACCAGAAACTGCTGAAGAAACCCCAATTATTCCTATTAAAGACGTAATAATTATCCAGATAATTTCTGCCGGTTGCACGTTAATCAGCAATAGCGCCGGATTGTAGACGAAAATATAGGGCACTAAGAATGCCGCGATAGCAAGCTTCGAAGCATTTAACCCGGTTTTTAATGGATTTGCCTTTGCTATACCCGCACCTGCAAAAGCCGCGAGGGCTACGGGTGGTGTAACGTCAGCAATAATACCGAAGTAGAAAGCAAACATATGGGCGGCAAGTACGGGAACGTTTAGCATTAAAAGCGCGGGAGCTGCAATGGTTGAAGTTATTACATAGTTTGCGGTAGTGGGTACTCCCATTCCGAGAATTAAAGAAGTTATCATGGTAAAGAACAAAGTCAAGAACAATTTGCCGTTTGCTAAATCTACCAAGGATGTGCCAAGTTTCAGACCCAAACCTGTAAGGGTAACCACACCGATGATAATACCCGCACAAGCGGTGGCGGCAATTACGCCAAGAGCGCTTCTTGCACCCTGTTCCAAACCGTTAATAATATCGGTAAGACTGATCCTGGTATTTTTCCTCAGCATGGCCGAAATAATTGAAAGGAATATGGCGTATAAAGCTGCTTTCATCGGTGTAAATCCGGTTACCAAAAGATAAACAATTGCTATAAGGGGAATTATGAGGTGTCCTCTTTCTAATATTATTTCCCTGAATTTGGGCAATTCTTCTTTGCTCAATCCACGAAGACCGAGGCGTTTTGCCTCCAAATGAACGCCCGTCCATACACCGAAGTAGTAAAGAAGCGCCGGTATGGCAGCTGCTCCTATAATCCTGGAATAGGGGATTTTAGTAAACTCTGCCATTAAGAAGGCTGCTGCGCCCATAATAGGCGGCATGAGCTGCCCGCCCGTGGAAGCGGTTGCCTCTACCGCACCGGCAAACTCCGGCTTATAGCCCAGTCTTTTCATCATTGGAATTGTAAAGCTTCCGGTACCTACCACGTTTGCCACCGAGCTTCCCGAAACGGTTCCCATAAGTCCGCTTGAAAGTACTGCAACCTTTGCAGGACCACCCGATGCCCATCCTGCAATTGCGTTGGCCAGGTCTATGAAAAGCTGGCCGAGTCCGGTTTTTTCAAGGTATGCACCGAAGAGTATAAACAGGAAAATGAATGTAGATGAAACGCCTATGGGTATACCGAAAATACCTTCCGTTGTATAGAAAAGATGCTGAACAAGGGTTGGAAGATCCGCTCCCCTGTGAGCAAGCTGTCCGGGAATGTAGGGGCCTATCAATGCGTATACAATAAATAAGCTCGCAATTGTGACTATGGGAATACCAACTACCCTTCTTGCTGCTTCAAGAACGAGCAAAACGCCGATGGCTCCAACAACATAGTCTAAGGTTGTAACCGTTCCCGCTCTTAATACTAACTGCTTGTAAAAAACGGTGATATATAGAGGAACGGCGGCTCCCAGGATGGATAAGATAAAATCTACCGGATGTATCCTGTCTCTTGGCCAATCGCTTTTTGCCGGGTATAAGAGGAAGATCAAGCAGAAGCCAAAGGCTACGTGGATTGAACGCTGAATCATTGCATCGAGAACACCAAAAATTGCGGTGTAAAGCTGAAAAAGGGAAAAAGTGATGGCAATAGCGCTTACTATTTTTGCAGCAAACCCTTTCAAAACTCTGTAATCGGATTCTTTATCAAATTTTCTCAATATCTCCTGACTGTCTACGGCGGCTTCTTCGCGTATTTTTTCCGTCATCTATTAACTCCCTCCTTTTATATTTTTTATGATCCATCGCACTTTTGCGCTTATTATTATTAAATCATTTGGTGATGAAAAGTCGAGAAAATTATACATAATTCCATTGGCAATTATTCCATGTCCCTTCAAAGGAGATACCCGAATGGGAAGGGTATCAAAAAATCTATTCATTTCCATAACAAATTCGCCGTTTTGGTTTTCAAACTTGCCTTCTTCCGCATAGGGAAGCCCTATCCCTAAGGAAAAATACCTGGTCCTTATCAAATGAAGTTTTTTATTATCTTCTACTTTAAAATCCTCATACACCGGGGTTTTTTGAATGGAATGAATGAAAACATGGGTAAATTCGTTGTTTTGCAAGGGAATCTCAATGGTTTTGCCGTTGTCCGCATTGTATACCGTTAAAATCACTTTTTTTTCTACCCTGTAAAAGGAAAAGAAAACTGCGATGACCAGCACCAAAAAAAAGAAAAATATATCAATCCTTTTTTTCATAAATTGAGCATTGGACTACGTCCAATGCTCAATTTGCCCTCCTTTATATTTAAACTGCGATAATTATTTTCCGATCTCTTTGAAGAACTTTTCTGCTCCGGGATGGAGAGGTATTGACATGCCTTCTTTACCGGTTTCCTGCTTGATCTGCTCGCCGGCTTTGTGAGCAGCCTTTAATCTATCAAGGTTAGCATACATGGTCTTTACGAGGTTGTAAGCTGTTTCTTCATCCATCTTGGAACTTACAGCAAGCATAGCCTTTACTGCAACTGTGTTCACATCGTGATCTACACCGCTGTAAGTGTTAGCGGGTATTACAATCTTCGTGTAGTAGGGGTATTTCTCCATCAATTTGGATACCAGAGCATCGTCAAGGGAAATAAGCTCGATCTTCTTGGATGCCGCTATGTCCTGAACCGCAGCTGTCGGGAATCCTGCTGTCAAGAACGCCGCATCGATGTTACCGTCTTTTAAGTTGTTTGCGGCTTCGGCAAAGCTCAAGTATTGTGCACTTATATCGTTGTAGGTGATTCCAGCAGCTTCTAAAATCTGTCTTGCGTTAGCTTCTGCACCGCTTCCTGCCGCACCTACCGCTACTTTTTTACCCTTCAGGTCGGCTACACTCTTGATGTTTTTACCGGCTAAGGTAACTATCTGGACGGTTTCGGGATAAAGGGTTGTAAGACCTTTAATGTCTTCGTATTTATTGTCTTTGAACATTTCAGTACCGTTGGCAGCGTAGTAAGCGATATCGTTTTGTACGAAGATTACGTCAGCTTTTCCATCTTTTAAGAGGTTTACGTTTGCTACCGAAGCACCGGTGCTCTGAGCAGTAGCGTTTACGCCCTTAATGTTTTTATTCCAGATGTCAGCCAGTGCGCCACCGAGGGGGAAGTAAGTTCCCGCAGTACCGCCGGTAGCGATGGTAATGAATTTTTGCCCACCGGCCTGCTGACCGCCGCTTTTACCGGCGCAACCTGCTATTGCAGCCGTTAATAAAAGGGCGATGGTGATAAGGGCTACCGTCTTTTTGAACATAACCAAACCTCCTTGAATTTTTAATAAATTGTAAACTCGTTGAATTTGATATAATTTTATGCCTACTTACAATTTTAAAATTGATGTAACTGAAATTAACAAAAACATAATTTTTCACCACAAAAATTTTGGACATGTATACAGTATATTTTTTATAAAATATTTTCTTTGACTTTTTATTATCTTTTGCCATTTGAACCACATTATGCGTAAAATATATTATTTCTTTTTAATTATTTACTGGTATAATCATAATATAGAAGAGAAAATAAAGAAAAAATGAAGGGGGTCAATAAATTGGCTTTAAAAATATCAAAAATCACTCTGGCTCTGGTAATTATACTGGTGTTAATTTTTATGAACATATGGGGTACCTACAACAGCCTGGTAAAAAGTGAAGAAAATATAAACGCCAAATGGAGCCAGGTGGAAAATCAGCTGCAAAGGAGAGCGGATTTGATACCTAACCTGGTGGAAACTGTAAAGGGTTACGCCTCCCATGAAAAAGAGATTTTTGAACAGGTGACAAAAGCAAGGGAAAAGTTAATCGGGGCCGGGAGCGTAGCTGAAAAAGCTGAGGCGGATGCGGAGCTTTCCGGGGCCTTATCAAGGCTTCTTGCTATAGTGGAAAACTATCCTAATTTGAAAGCGGATGCCAACTTCAGGCAGCTTGCTGATGAGCTGGCAGGGACCGAAAACAGGATCGCGGTTGCCCGCATGGATTACAACAATGCGGTGCAAATATACAATACTAAGATAAGGACTTTTCCCACAAACATATTTGCAAGACTTTTCGGATTTGAAATGAAGGAATATTTTAAGGCTGAAGAAGGAGCAAAAGAAGTCCCCAAGGTCAAATTTTAACCGGTGAAGGGGATAGAAAAATGCTTTATAACAAGAATTATCAGCTAAAACAAATTTTACTAACTGCTTTGTTAGCTATTCTATTCTTATCTGTAACGGGGGTTATTGGATCCGGTGCGGCAAAAGCAGAACCGGTTCCTCAAAAACCGGCTTCAAATATATATATTTTTGATTTTGCAGAACTCATTGATGAAAATTCCGAGGAAGAAATGAGAGAAATTGCCAAAAAAATAGACGATTTAACCGGTGCGGAAATAGTGGTTGTTACGGTAGGAAGCCTTGGCGGTAGAACCATAGAGGATTATTCTTTGGAGCTTTTCCGAAGCTGGGGTATAGGGGATAAGGAAAAAAATAACGGTATTATGATCCTGGTGAATAAGGAAAACCTTCTTTTGAATAAAAAAGGCAGGATAAGGATAGAAGTGGGCTATGGCCTTGAGGGGGCAATAAATGACGGAAAAGCAGGTTTCATATTGGATACCTACGCACTCCCCGCTTTTGAAGAAAAAAATTACTCAAAAGGTATATACGACACCTTTTTTGCGGTGGCTGCCGAAGTGGCGAAGGAATACAATATGGATTTAAATAAAGAAGGGCTTGGGAAATTACTGGATTACGGTTCGAAAGAGGATGAGATAGGAGCGGGAGAAATATTTAAGATAATTATCGTATTTCTCATCATATACTTTTTCTTTATAAGACCCAGAAGATTTTTCCGCAGACCGCCTTTTGGAGGCGGAGGTGGTCCGATAATCAGAGGTCCCTTCGGACCTTTCAGAGGCGGCGGCTTCGGAGGGTTCGGCGGATTCGGAGGATTTTCCGGAGGATCCGGCGGAGGATTTGGAGGTTTCGGCGGAGGCTCCGGAGGCGGCGGTGGCGCCAGCAGGTAATCAGCAAAATAACAAGAAAAAGAAAGAGATTTCAAAGAAAATTGGGGGAAACGTCAAAATTCCCCCGTTTTCTTTAAAAATAGTATCGTAATCGAAATTTATTATATCCAAAAATCATAATATAATAATAAAAGAATCAAATAAATTAATGAAAAAAATTTCAATTTAAAAAAATACCTAATTTTATTATAATTGTTATAATAATTTCGGTTTGGTTTATTTTGCTGAAAAAAGAGAAGTTTTTCACAAATTATAGGAAAGAGGGGAAATTATGAAAAAAAAGGTTTTAATCATCGGCGGAGTAGCTGCAGGCACGAAGACCGCGGCCAAGGCTGTGAGGGAATATCCTGATGTAGAGGTAAAGGTTATCACCGAAGAAGAATATGTCTCCTATGCGGGATGCGGGCTACCCTATTATATCGGCAACGTTATAAAGGAAAAATCCCATTTGACCGTAATGAACCCGGAAAAATTCAAGGAAAGAAAAGTGGAAATTTTGTTAAAGCATAAAGCGGAAAGGATCATTCCCTCGGAAAAAAGGGTGATCGTAAAGGATCTTGCAACCGGAGAAACTAAGGACTTTTTCTACGATAAGCTGGTTATTGCTACCGGTGCAAAACCCATTGTTCCTCCAATACCCGGCGCTGATTTGAAGAATGTATTTAAGTTAAGAAGCATTGACGATGCGGTAGGAATAAGGGAACAGGTGGAAAAACACGGGGTAAAAAAGGCAACGGTAGTCGGCGGAGGCTTTATAGGCCTTGAAGTAGCTGAAAACCTTACCCAGCAGGGAGTAAAGGTAACCCTTGTGGAACTTTTAGATCAGATATTACCCAATTTTGACAGGGAGATTGCCCTTCTTGCCCAGAGCTACCTTGAGAAAAAAGGTATAACAATCTTCACCGGAGAAAAAGCTGTTGCGATAGAAGGAACAGACGGGAAGGTTACCGCTTTGGTAACCGATAAGAGGAAAATCGATACGGAACTCGTGCTTCTCTCCATCGGCGTCCTTCCAAATACAGAGCTTGCAAAAGAAGCCGGCATAGAACTGGGAGTAAAAGGAGCCATTAAAGTAAACGAACACATGGAAACGAACATTCCCGACATCTTTGCGGTAGGCGATTGCGCGGAGAATATAAACCTGATTACAAATTCACCCGCCTGGTATCCCATGGGGTCTACCTCGAATAAAATGGGCAGGGTTGCCGCATTAAACCTTTTCCCGAAGGGTGAAAAGGATTCATTAAAGGGAGTTCTCGGCACCACCGTTGTAAAACTTTTTGAGATGAATGCGGCAAGAACCGGACTTTCCGAAAGGGATGCGAAGGCTCTCGGGTACGATTACATTACCGTTCTCGTTCCGGCAAACGACAGAGCGCACTATTACCCCGGGCATAAGACGATTGTGACAAAACTTATCGTAGATAAGAAAACCCACCGGGTTCTTGGCGGACAGGTGATAGGAGAAGGCGTAGTGGATAAACCCATTGACATCCTGGCCACATTGATAACCCTGAAGGGTACCGTTGAAGACCTGGCGAAAATCGATCTTGCTTATGCACCGCCTTTCTCCATGGCACTGTCTTCTACCATAGTTGCCGCAAACGTAGCAGTAAATAAGCTTACCGGCAGGGTGGAAGGAATTTCTCCAATTTCACTAAAAGAAAAACTCGGCAGTCCTGACCTTCAGATCATCGATGTGAGGACAGAAGCGGAATTCTTGACCGGAGCCATACCCGGAGCAAAAAATATCCCGCTTAACGAGTTAGAAAAGAGGGCAGGCGAAATCAACAGGGATAAAGAGACCATTCTTATTTGCAAGGTGGGCTTAAGGGCATACCTTGCCTACAGGACGTTAAAGCACTTAGGATTTGAAAATATCAAAATACTGGACGGCGGCGTAACCGCTTGGCCTTTTGAGCTGGAATAATTTTAAGGAGGAGATGCAAAAATGAAAGAAATTCACATCGATGCAAAATGCCTGCAGTGCCCGGGTCCAATAGTACAGCTTTTTAATGCTATTAAATCCGCAGAACCCGGGGATGTGGTAGTGGTGGAAGCGACGGACAAGGGATTTTACAGCGACGTGCAGGCCTGGTGCAAAAAGACCAAAAACGAACTTTTAAGCCTTGAGGACAAGGGCGATGTAATAGTAGCCAAAGTAAAAAAGGTGTAGGAGGTAGCTATGGCTAAAAAGACGATTATAGTCTTTTCCGGGGACTTAGATAAAGCCATGGCAGCCTTTATCATAGCCAATGGTGCCGCTGCCATGGGGGATGAGGTGACGATGTTCTTTACCTTTTGGGGTTTGAACATTTTGAGAAAACCGGAGGGAGCAAAAGTTAAAAAAGGTTTTCTCGAAAATATGTTCGGCAAAATGATGCCCCGGGGTGCCGAAAGGCTGGGCCTTTCCAAGATGAATTTCGGGGGCCTGGGAGCAAAAATGATGAAATACATCATGAAAAAGAAGAACGTGAATACCCTAACGGAACTTATAGAAAATGCTAAAGCGCTCGGCGTAAGGTTAATTGCCTGCACCATGTCCATGGATGTAATGGGTATAAAAAAGGAAGAACTTGTAGACGGCATTGATTTTGCGGGAGTTGCCACTTACCTTGCCGAGGCGGATGAAGCAAATCTAAACCTGTTCATATAAAAGGGCGAAAAAGTCGCCCTTTTTTCTTTTTTAAAAAAACTTATGTTATAATGTAAATACTGAAAGATACTTTTAAGGGGTGGTGAAAGGTGAAGATTTACGTAGAAAGAATAGGCGAAATGGAATTTGAAAATCCCGTTACCCTTCTGGAAATTTACGAAAAACATAAAGAAAAATTTCCCTATCCCGTTACCGCTGCTTCGGTAGGCAATGTCCTCTGCGAGTTAAACTACATGGTGAAGGAAGATACAAGGGTAAGGTTTATTGATATGACTGAAGATACGGGTATGAAGATTTATGTAAGAAGCCTTACCCTGCTTTTTATCAAAGCCTGTCATGATGTTCTTTCAGACTGCAGGGTTCATATAGAGCACTCCCTCGGTGATGCGCTGTACACCGAAGTTTACTGGAAGTCACCCATCGGGCAGGACGAGGTAGAAATGATCGAAAAAAGAATGAAAGAGATGGTAGAGAAAAATCTTCCTATTAGGAGACTTAGCGTTCCGATAGAAGAGGCCCTCTTGTATTTCAAAAAACAGGGATGCGAGGATAAGGTAAGGGTATTAAAATATCTGAAAAAAGACCACATACACCTTTATGAATTGGACGGTTTTAAGGACTTTTTCTATGGGTACATGGTGCCTTACACCGGTTTTCTTAAATGGTTTAAGCTAAAATTCTACCTTCCCGGGATCGTCCTTCAGTTTCCATCTATCGAAAAACCCGTGGAAGTGGCGCCCTTCAAAGAACAGCCAAAACTTTCGCGAATCTTCAGGGAGGCTGAAAAGTGGGCTCATATCCTCGAAATTGCCGATGCGGGGGCTTTAAACGATTACATATCAAAGGGCATGGCGGGGGAAATAATAAGAATAGCGGAAGCCCTTCATGAAAAAAAGATAGCCCAGATAGCCGATATGATCGCCGAAAATAAAGAAAGGCTCAGGGTTATCCTGATAGCGGGGCCTTCCTCTTCGGGTAAAACCACCTTTGCCCAGAGGCTGATGGTGCAGCTTCGGGTAAACGGGTTAAAACCCATTTCTATTTCCCTCGACAATTATTTTGTAGATAGAGACAAGACACCACTTGGCGAGGATGGGAAACCGGATTTTGAAGCATTGGAAGCCATTGACATTAAACTTTTTAACCATCACCTTGCCGCCCTCATTCAGGGGAAGGAAGTTTACCTTCCAAAGTACAATTTTATAAAAGGCACCCGGGAATTTCCTTCAATACCTACTAAAATTGAAAAAGACCAACCCATAGTAATCGAGGGTATTCACGGACTAAACGAGAAACTGACCGCTCTAATACCCAAAGAAAACAAATTTAAAATATATGTGAGCGCCCTGACGCAGATTTCCATAGATAACCACAACCGAATTTCCACAACCGATACCCGGCTAATAAGGCGAATAGTCAGGGACAGCCGGTGCCGGGGTGCCGATGCCAAAAAGACCATCGCCATGTGGCCTTCTGTGCAAAGGGGTGCGCAAAGGCACATTTTTGCCTTTCAGGAGGAGGCCGATGTGATGTTTAATTCGGCGCTAATTTACGAACTGGCGGTATTGAAAAGATACGCGGAACCTTTATTAAGAGAGATAACAAAGGATGACCCGGAATATAACGTTGCCTCTTATCTTATAAAGTTCTTAGACTACTTTTTACCCATTGAAGACGAGAAAGATATTCCCCTTACGTCTATACTCAGGGAGTTCATCGGAAACAGCTGCTTTTTGGTCGAATAAAAAACTTGTTTAAATAACAGGGTATATGCTATAATGAAATTACAGAAAATTTTACAAAAACCAACATAATCTCCCAGAAAGGGTGAAGTTTATGAGAATTTCCGTAAGCGGAATCAGTAATTTTGAGGTTACTCCTGCCTTGAGGGACTATGCGGAAAAAAAGATCGGGAGGCTTTCAAGGCACTTCAATTACCTGAACAACGACAGTATAGAGGCTAAGGTCAAAATGCATGTGGAAAACGGAAGGCACATTGTGGAGGTAACCCTTTCCACAGGGGATTTACTTTTAAGGGGAGAAGAGGAAAACAAAGACATGTATGCGGCTATTGACCTTGTAGCCGATAAATTGGATAAACAAATTGAAAAATACAAGACAAAGCTGGTAAGGTCGTTAAGAAAAAATATCCCGAGAGAAGCTACCGTCCTTGAGGATCTAAACAGGGATATGGAAAAAGAGGAAGAAGAAAAATTCAGGGTAGTAAAAATAAAAAGATTTCCGGTAAAGCCTATGAGCGTTGATGAGGCTATCCTGCAGATGGACCTTTTAGGACACAACTTTTTCGTATTTAACAATGCTGAAACGGAAGAAATAAACGTGGTTTACAGAAGAAAAGATGGCAATTACGGTTTGATAGCCCCGGAGTATTAACCCTCCGGGGTTTTTAATCAAAAGTCCAGGTGAAAGAAAAGCTAAACTTCTGGCTTAAGGTTATATTTAATACAACCTTCCCAAAATTGTTTTGAGTTTCGGGGGTAAAAGTTAAAGTAAAGGGTATTTTCTTGCTTATCAAAAAGGTGACTATCGGAATTATCAAACAGGGGTTATTAGCACCCGAGGAGACTAATTTCCCCAAAATTTCTATACCCAGCAGCTCTTTCATTTTTTCGAAATCTTTTTCTTTATTCATAAAAATACCTCTTTAAGAAGTTTTTTCATAATATTAAAATATGAAATATAAGACTAACAAGATACGAAGGGAAATATATCATGGTAGATTTTCTGAAAAAAATTGCAGAATCATTTTTAAATGCCCTGTACCCTGTTAAAATAAACTGCACCTTTTGCGGCAAAAAAATCGAAAAGGGCATACCCGTTTGCGGGGAATGCCTTTCAAAGTTAGAAATTATTTCCTCTCCCTTTTGCGAAAAATGCGGGAAACCCCTTTATAATGATTTATCTTCTTACTGCTATGATTGCAAAAGGAAAAAACATTATTTTGAGAAGGCCAGGGCATACGGGGTGTACGAAGGGGTGTTGAAAGGGCTGATTCATGAGTTTAAATATAATAAAGATAGAAGGTTTTCTGCTTTTTTTGGCGAAAAATTGTTTGAGGCGTATGAAAGGTCGGGATTTTCCGATATTGACCTTATTGTACCGGTACCCCTCCATAAGAAGCGGGAAGAAAAAAGGGGATTCAACCAATCCCTGCTTCTTGCAAAGGAGCTGGGAGAAAGGGCAAAAATAGAGGTGAGGGATACATTAATAAGAATAAGAAATACCGGGCACCAGACCGCCCTGCCGAGGGAGAAACGGGATGAAAATGTAAGGGATGCCTTCAGGATTAATGCTGGTTACCCGGTAGAAGGCAAAAACGTACTTTTGGTAGACGATGTCTACACTACCGGGAATACGGCTGACGAGTGTGCGAAAGCCCTTCTTTCGGGAGGGGCAAGAAAAGTATACGTAATAACCTTAGCGAGAGGGTAAAGGGGGTATTATTTTGGAACTCAGAAATTGTCCTGTATGCGGGAAGGTGTTTTTGTACACAACGAGAAACCTTTGTCCCGAATGTACTGCAAAGGAAGAAGAGGATTTTAAAAAGGTGAGGGACTACCTTTACGAAGTTCCGGCAGCTACGATGGATGAAATATCGGAAAAAACCGGAGTGCCCGTAAAAAAGATTCTGGACTTTTTAAAGGAAGGAAGACTTATATTAAAGAAGAACAACATCAACATCCTTTTAAAATGTGAAAGATGCGGGGAACCGATACTTACGGGAAGGTACTGCGATAAATGTGTGGAGGAAATGAAAAAAGGGTTTGGAATTCGCGGAGATAACCCTTTGGAAAAACGAAGCGATATGAAGGGCAAAATACATATTACCCGGTACAGAAGGGATGAAAATTAGAAAATATAAGGAGAAATCAAAAGAAAATAAGCGGAAAATACGAATTTTGCCCCCAAAAGCGTTTTTTTCATCCTCACCCTGACCATGGAATTCTTCGATAAATATAATAGAAAAAATATAAGGAGCGGTATGTCATGAATATCGAGAAAAGCGGTTTTCCGGGAATTTTTAAGATATATGAGACCTATTCCAGAAAGGAAAATGTGAAGCCCGAGGATAAAAAGGAAGTAAACTTAAAAAAAGATGAACTTGTTCTTTCCTCGGAAGGCAAGGAATTTTTGAAAGCCCTTGAAATAGCCAAAAAAGTAAATGATGTGAGGGAAGACAGGGTGAGGGAGATTAAGGAAAGATTAGAAAAAGGGCTCTACACGGTAAATGCGGAAAAAATTGCCGAAAAGGTGATTGATGACCTTTTAAATGAAAGAATATAACAGAAAATGGGGGCGCTTTTTTATGGAATTAAAAGATGTGGATTTCGGGGTTCTTTTAAAAAATCTAAAAGAGCAGCTTTCCATTTACGAAGAACTTTTGGAAATAGCAAAGAAAAAGACGGACATCCTGGTAAAAAATGATATAAAGCATTTAGAAGAAATTACCGCAATAGAACAGGAAATGATTGTGAAACTCGGAAAATTAGAGGAGGAAAGGCAAGAATTTATAAAAGACTGTTCTTCTCATCTTAATTTAAATGAAGACATGGTAAATTCTTCCTATATGATCAACCTTTTTCCGGAAGAAATTAAAAAAGAAATGGACGAAGTAACCGGCAAATTAAGGAGCACCCTTCAAAACCTGGACGAAAAAAACCGTTTAAACGAAAGCCTTATAAAAAGCGCATTGGAATTTATAAACAATTCCATAGAACTTCTCGTAGATGCGGCAAAATTTAGAGCGGGATATGGTGCGGATGGAAAGCTATCGGAAAAGGAAGGCATGAGGATTATTGATAAAAAATTGTGAGGAGAGGATCCGATGTACTCCGGATTTTTTGGGATAGAAATAGCTAAAAAAGCTCTTTTTGCAAACCAGAAGGCTCAGCAAAACGTTGCCCACAACATAGCAAATGCCAACACCGAAGGATATTCAAGACAGAGGGTGGTCTTAGAGTCTACCTATACAAAACCTTTTGCGGGGCTTTTTACAGGAGCGGGTGCGGTGCAGATAGGCACCGGTGTAACCATAGGAGATATTACGAGGATAAGGGATAACTTCACCGACAGGCAATTTAGGGGCGAAAACTCTTCCCTGGGCCAGTGGAGTGTGCAGACGGATATATTAAAACAGGTGGAAGCGGTATTTAACGAGCCTTCGGATATAGGAATTTCTTCAGTGCTTACGCAGTTTTGGCAGGCATTGGAAGAGCTTTCAAAAAACCCCGAGGCCATCGAGATAAGGGAAACAGTAAAGGAAAGGGCTGTAACCCTTGCGGACACCATAAACCATACTTCAAGGCAGTTAAACGAGATTTTAGGTGATGTAAACTTCAGGATAGCGGTAAAGGTGGACGAGATAAACAGCCTTGCAAAGCAGATTGCCTCTTTAAACGGGGAGATAAGGCATATGGAGCTTTCGGGCACTACCGCCGCTGACCTTAGGGACAAGAGAGACCTTTTATTGGACCAGCTTTCAAAAATAGTGGACATTGAAACCTATGAGGACCAGAACGGGCTATTTTCCGTAAATGTGGGCGGAGCAATACTTGTAAAGGGCACCGATTACAATACCGTGAGCTTTGACCAGACGGATTTAACCGCAATACCCGAATGGGTAGGGTTTAATATAGATTTAAATTCTAAGAAAGGCGAGCTTTTTGGGCTAATTGAATTGAGGGACAAAAAGGTAGGGGCATATTTGAACGACTTAAAAACCTTTGCCCAAACCTTTGCAAATAAATTCAACGAAATACATAAGAGCGGATACGATTTATACGGAAACCCGGGTGTAGATTTTTTCCTGTATAATCCTTTGGATTCGGGAGACATTTTATTTGTGAACACCGAAATTATCCGGGATTTAAAAAAGATAGCGGCTGCCGAAACCTCTACCGGCATTCCCGGGGACAACCGCAATGCCTTAAAACTTGCGGATTTAAGGCAGAAGTATTTAAATGAGCTAAACGGAAGCCTTGACGACTTTTACAGTGCCCTTATATCCAGGATAGGTATAGATTCCCAGCAGGCAAAAAGGATGGCCGAAGCCCAGGAATATATGGTGAGCCAGTTAGATGAGAGGAGAAAGGAGATTTCCTCCGTTTCCATAGATGAAGAAATGGCAAAGATGATAATGTACCAGCATGCCTACAATGCGGCGGCAAGGATGATAACGACCATGGATGAGATGATGGAAAGAATATTGAACATGGGTATTGTGGGAAGGTAGGTGTTTGATTTTGCGCGTAACTCAAGGGATGATTACTGAAGCTTTTATGAGGAATCTTTCCTACAACTTAAAAAGGCTCGGGGAAAAGGAGGACCAGCTTTCTTCAGGGAAAAAGGTCAGGCTTCCCTCGGATGATCCTGTCTCTGCCGTACTGGCCATGAGGCTCAGGAACACCCTTTTATCCTTAGAGCAGTATTCCAAAAACGTGGATGATGCGGTCACATGGCTTCAGAACACCGAAACCGCTCTGCAAAACACCGGTGAAATCCTGCAGAGGATAAGGGAACTTACCGTATACGGCTCCAACGGTACATTGACCGCCAGCGACAGGGCTGCAATATTAGATGAAATCACCCAGCTAAAAGAGCAGATACTTCAGGAGGCAAACTCTTCCTATAATAATAGGTACCTCTTTGGAGGATACTACACCGATACACAGCCTTTTTCTTACGATACAAGCGGAAAAATTGTGGCAAACACTGCTTTTGATTTGCCCTCAAAGGTTACCGTTGTATCCGATGGCGGCACCGGGATAAAATCTTCGGCAGTGGATTTAAGCAAGTTAGGGAGTGGGATTTCAGCAGGGAATTATAAAATAATTGTAACTAATTTTAACGACACCGCTAAAACCGCGGATGTTGAAATACAGGACGATAGCGGAAATGCTATTGCAAGAGCGGTAGGCATCAGCGTAAACCAGGATAATCAAAGGATATATGAAGTTGATGGAAGCGGTAACCCCGACTCCACTAAAGATTTTGTTTTAAACCTTAAAAACTTCAATATTATCAGCAACGGCACCGCTCAGGTAACAATTTCAAAAGAAAAAGCAAAATCCTATAATCTCGGCAGATTAAACACCATGGATGTTAGCCTTTACGGTGACGAGGTTTTCGGTGAGATTTTCAAGGTGGTGGAAGAAATAGAGGATGCATTAAAAAATGATAATCCTCAAAGCCTTTCATCAAAGCTTTCGGATTTGGATAATGCCATAAACACCCTTTTAAAATTCCGCTCCCAGGTGGGTGCTAAAATAAACCGCCTGGAAGCTACAAGGACCAGGATTGAAAACAACAAGATCGATTATACTTCGCTTCTTTCCAATACCGAGGATGTGGATATTGCAAAGGTAATAATGGAATTAAAGATGGAGGAAAACGTCTACAGGGCATCCCTTGCAGTAGGAGCAAGGGTCATTCAGCCCAGCCTTGTGGACTTTTTAAGATAAATTATTTGGCCTGAATTTAGGCCTATTTTTATAATTATTATAATTATTTAGTTTAGTTGCAGTTTTTAAAATAATTTAAGCTAACATTGATGTTATTATTTACTTTATAGAAAATTTATTTTATTTTTCTATGTAATATCTTAATGCAATTAATAGTAATTTTTATATTTTTACCTTACCAATATTGCCTTTTTTAATTAATATTTAATACCCGCTTTTATGCAATTATACATTTAGTAGTCTTAAATATTTATAAATGCATACAGTTAATTTTTCATGAATTTCTATAACCTATTGAAGGGTAGGAAGGCAATGCAAATTTACAATCTCGATATACAATTTTCCTTCGGCGAGCTCGGGATAAGTTACAAAAAAGGGAATATGGATATAAAAAGAGATATTACCGGCGGATTTGATTTGCAAAAAAGCCAGCCCGAGCTTCAATTAAATATAGAATATCCGAAACTTGAAAAAATAGACTTAAAAGCCCCTTTTTCCGAAATAGGCCTTGCCGACATGCCCACCCTTTCAAGGCAGTGGTTTTACGAGGCCCAGGATTTAACCTGGCAGGCGGTGGAGAAAATAGCAAGGGAGGGCGATGAACTTGGTGCCATAGAAAAGGGGGTATCCATTTCCGAATTGGCGGAATTTAACGCCTTTCCCGAGAAGGACTACAATGTGGATTTAATACCTAAATCTCCACCCGAAATATATTTTCAGGAAGGGAAGGTAAATGCATCCTTAAAAGAAGGATTTGTAAGGGTAAATATAAACCCCTTTCCCGTGGATATATCCTACGAATACGGCGATGTAAAAACTTATTTGCAAAAACCGCCTTATATAAAGATTACCCCTGTGAAGGTAGGGGAGCATGTGGATTTGAAAATTTAATTTAAAGAGGTTACGGTATGATAAAATTTAAAAGGATGGTAGATTTATCATGATTTCTGAAAAACTTAAAAATAAGGATAAAGAAATTTTTATGGATGATAAAATATTGAAGGAATTGTCAAAAATATTTAATAAGTACTGCAGTGTTCAAAAAGTTTTCCTATTCGGCTCAAGAGCAAGGGGAGATTATAAAAATACTTCGGATGTGGATATCGCCGTTTTTTCAGAAAATATTTCGGATAGGGAGTTTAACCTGCTCGTAGATGAAATAAACGAAATAGATACCGCCCTGTCTTTCGATGTAGTTCATTTTGAGAAGTTAAAAAAGGATTCCTTGAAAGAAAATATAATTAAGGATGGGGTTTTAATATATGAGAGAAAGGATCGTTGAAAGGTTTAATGACTTTAAAAATGCTTTGCAAAGGCTGGAAGAAGGCATAAATTTTGAACCTTCGAATGAGATAGTTATAGATGGAGTTATCCAGAGGTTTGAGTTTACCTTTGAACTTGCTTGGAAACTCCTTAAGGATATTCTTGAATATGAAGGAATTGAAGTTAAAAGCCCGAGAAGCGCAATTAAGGAAAGCTACAAAGCAGGATTAGTATCCGATGGAGAGGCGTGGATAGACATGATGATTGACAGGAATAAAACATCTCATGTTTACGATGAAAAGGAAGCTAAAGCGATTTATAATAAGATTAAATCATTCTACATGGGGTTATTAAAAGAACTCAAAGACTATGCGGAAAGGTATGTAAGAGAATAAGAGTAATCGGAGGAAAGGCAAAATGAAAATAAATACTAAATTTTTCGGCGAGATAGAAATAGAAGAAGAAAAAATAATAAATTTTCCAAACGGCATAATTGGCTTTGAAGACTTAAAAAGATTCGTCCTCATCGATCACCCGGGAAGCGATACAATAAAATGGCTTCAATCGGTGGAGGAAAAGGATTTTGCACTGCCGGTTGTGGACCCTTTAAGTTTTTTCCCGGACTATGAACCAGTCATAAACGAAAGCGATTTAAAAAACCTGAAGCTTAATTCTATTGAGGATGGCGTAGTACTTTGCATTCTTACCGTCCCCAAGAACCCCGAAAGTACAACGGTTAACCTGAAAGCCCCTATCGTATTAAATCCGTTAAACCGCCTCGGAGACCAGCTCATCGCCGAAAACCCTGACTATCAGATAAAACAGCCCGTAAAAATTTTTACGGAAAGCCTAAAGGAAAGCTAAAATGCTCGTCCTTTCAAGAAAAAAAGGAGAAAAACTTTTGATAGGCGATGAGGTGGAAATAACCGTTGTCGAAATCGAAGGGGACAGGGTAAAGCTCGGCATACACGCCCCAAAGGGCGTAAAAATTTTACGGGCGGAACTTATAGAGGAAATAAAAGGCGAAAATATTAAGGCTCTAGACTTTTCGTTGGCTGCTTTTGCAGAGGTAGAAAAAAGGAAGTATAGGTATGATTAGGTTAGATGGTAATAGTTTGTTAGATATCAAAATTTTTAACTATAATTGTTTTTTTATGTTAGTATAACTTTTTTGCAGGAGATGATATAATGACAAGATTATTAATTGGTACAAGCATTCGTCAGCAGCCTAAAATATTAAGAGAGTATCTAAATTCTCTAGAAAATTTAAAAAAAGATGGATTGGTTTGTGATTTTTGTTTTGTTGATGATAATACTGATTTTTTATCAAAACAAATTTTGAACGACTTTAAGAGGAAGCAAAGAACAATATTGCTTGATTCATTACCTTGTAATGCAGATTACGTGAAAGATGAAAATACTCACTATTGGAAAGAAGAATTAATAAGGAAAGTTGCGAAAAATAAGAATATGATTTTAAAGTATGCGTTGGAGCAAGAATATGATTATATTTTTCTAGTTGATTCAGATCTTGTTTTACATCCGATGACACTTTTACATTTAATATCATTAGAGAAGGATATAGTATCTGAAGTATTCTGGACAAAGTGGAGTAAAAATTCTATAGAGATGCCGCAAGTTTGGGTGAGTGACCAATATAATTTGTTTTACAAACAAAGGGAAGAACAATTAACTAACGAAGAAATAAATAAAAGGACAATAGAATTTATAAACAAACTAATAGTTCCAGGTGTCTACAAGGTAGGTGGGTTGGGAGGATGTACTTTAATAAGCAAGAATGCATTAAGAAAAGGTGTTTCATATGACGAAATTTACAATCTAACATTCTGGGGAGAAGATAGACATTTTTGTGTTCGTGCAGTTGCGTTAGGGTTTGACCTCTTTGTTGACACTAATTATCCTGCTTTTCATATTTATCGAGAAACGGATTTATTGAGATTAGAAAAATATAAACATTACGTGAAGGATTACGGTAATAATTACATTTTTTTGCCAGGAGATAGGTTAGTAAAAAAATGCCAGAACAAAATTACTTTGGCAATGATTATAAGAAATGAAGCCGATAGATATTTATCTGATGTATTAAATAGCGTAAAAGATTTTATTGATAATGCCGTAATAGTAGATGATGCTAGCACAGATAATTCCGAAGATGTAGTTAGAAACATATTACGAAATGTTCCTTTGCTTTATCATAAGAATGATGTATCAAAGTTTTCAAATGAAGTAGAATTGAGAAAACAATTGTGGGATCTGACTCTAACTACAAAACCTGATTGGATCCTTTGTTTAGATGCAGATGAAGTATTTGAGGAAAAAGCTAAGGAGAAAATTCGTAAAATAGTCGAACAACCTTATTACGATGTGGTAAGTTTTAGGTTATACGACTTTTGGAACGAAAAGCAATACAGAGAAGATAGATATTGGAACGCTCATTTAAGATATTGGCCCTTATTAATACGATATCAACCATTTTTCGAATATAAATGGAAAGAAACTCCCCAACATTGCGGTCGATTCCCTTATAATGTAACAGAATTACCAACTACTGTGAGCGATATGAGAGTAAAACATATGGGTTGGGCAAAAGAAGAAGATAGATTAAGAAAGTATAATAGATATATCCAGTTAGATAAGGATGCGAAATATGGAATTAAGGAGCAATATGAATCAATTTTAGATAGAAATCTAAATTTAGTAGATTGGGAGGAAGATGAAAAAAATAGGAATAAAAATGTTTACAAAACAACCACTCTCTCCCTCTGCCTCATCACAAAGGACGAAGAAAAAAACATAGCTCGATGCATAAACAGCGTTAAAGACATCGTAGACGAAATAGTGGTCGTGGATACTGGTTCTAAAGATAGAACGGTAGAAATCGCACAAAGCCTCGGCGCAAGGGTTGTACATGCGAAGTGGGAGGACGATTACAGCAAGGCAAGAAATATTGCAATCGAGAACGCTACGTCGGATTGGATATTGTTCCTAGATGCTGATGAGGAGATTAAAAAGGAGGATATAGGAAAAATACGGCCGCTTCTCAATGACGATACTGTGGAAGCGTACATCTTCAAAATCGTAAACTATGGAGGTGCGAGCGTTTCCAGCGGCCTTACCGAAATCCATTACAATTTTAGATTATTCCGGAACAACGGCAAGATTAAGTATATTTATCCCATTCATGAAAATCTGATGAATATTGAGGAAAACCGTATGCCAGTATTTAAGAAAGCTGATATAACAATACTACATTATGGCTACTTAAATGAAACGAGGATTGAAAAAAATAAGACCGAACGATACATAAACATATTGTTAAGATACCTTATGGAACATCCCGATGATAAATTCCAGCACGGCAATCTTGCAGTAGAGTATTTCAACGCAGGGGATTATAATAAAGCTTTAAAACATTTACTGATAGCGACAAAGGGTATGGATGTAAATTTATTTGGGGCAACGAGGCTCTTGAGATATTTGATACAGACATATATTGCTTTAAAAGATTATGATACGGCGTTAAAACTCATAAATGATGCGAAAGCCTATTATATAGATATCCCGGATTTTAAATTCCTGGAGGGTATGTTATACATAACTCAGAAGCGCTATAAGAAAGCCATTGAAATGTTTAAAGAATGCCTGTCCATGGGTGAATATGAAGGTTTATTTATTACTATGGGTGGGACAGGTAGCTACAGAGCAAGATATATGATTGCGCTTTGTTATGAAAAACTAGGCAGACTTCATGATGCTGTTAAAGAGTATATCGAAATTTTAAAAACCAATCCCAATTATCAAGATGTTTTTGTAAGGCTTTTTGACTTATTTGTACGAAATGAAAAACCTGAGAGTGTAAAGGAATTTTTCGATAAATACGTTGACAAGAGGAACCCTGCAAATTTTGCTATCCTTGCAAAGCTTTACATGAATATTAGAAGATTCGATATTGCAAAGGAATATCTCGATGAAGTCGATATGGACATAGCAGGGCTGAATACTTTAAAAGGCATTGCGTGTATGGGGATGAAAGACTATCAAAAAGCCATAGGGTTTTTTGACAAAGAGCATGAAAAGGCAAAAAGCGATGCGATTTACCACAAAATCTTATGTTATTTAATACTTAAAGAACCTGAAATGGCAAGAAGGATCTTATGGGAAATAGAAGATTCTGCAGACAAAAAACTTTTTCTTACGATTATAGGTGAAATAAAAGCAAGTTACGATGAAGTAAAAGATAGCTATTTTAAGCTACTTGAAAAACTAATTCAATTTAGTGAATTCGATTTGTTCAATGAACTGTTGAAGCTTTATTCAGGACTTTTTACCAGAGACGATTATGTGAGATACGGACATATGATGAAAGATAAAGGCTTTGACGAACTCGCAGTAACAGCCTATATAAAAGCTGCTGACCTTAACTGCGAAGACCCTGATGTTTATACATACCTTGCCCAAAAAGCATTGGAGCAGAATATGACTGACGAAGCATTTGCTTTTGCCGCAAAAGCTTTTAATATTGATGGAATGGATGTAGACAATTATGCTTTGATGTATAGGATATATAAAGTGACGGGGCGAAATGATGAGGCGGATAGAGTAAGTAAATCAATAAAGGAAATTTACCCCGAAATAGAACTTGAAGAAATTGTTCAATAAAATTATCGTAAAAATCCACAAAAAATGAAGAAATTAATAGAAAAATGAAATTAAAAACTGAAAGAACAAAGAAAAATAGGAAATTCGAGCTATATCAGACATTAATTTTGGTATATCTTTCATCGATAATATAAGTGAATAAAAAATATGGTCCGGCCGGCCGAAAATTAATCCCGCAGGGACGCGGGAATAAAAATCAGGGAGGATGGTTTTATGAGGATTAACCACAATTTAAGTGCTATAAATGCTTATCGACAGTTGACAGTTAATAATTCAAGTCTACAGAAATCTTTAGAGAAATTATCCTCTGGTCTTCGTATAAACAGAGCTGGAGATGATGCTGCAGGTCTAGCTATTTCTGAAAAAATGCGGGGTCAAATTCGTGGGTTGTTACAAGCTTCTCGTAATTCACAAGATGGAATTTCATTAATTCAAACAGCCGAAGGAGCGTTGAATGAAACACATTCAATACTCCAACGTATGCGTGAATTGGTAATTCAGGGTGGTAATATTGCAACCAATCAGCCAGAAGATTTAAATGCGATTCAAGATGAAATAAATGCCCTAATTTCTGAAATTGATGGAATTAAAGATCGTACTCAATTTAACGGAAAAACTTTATTAAACGGTGATTTTTCAAGTAGTGCATTAATTTTCCAAATAGGTGCTAATCAAACACAGCAATTGAGTTTAACTATTGGCGATATGAGTGCATCTTCATTGGGTATTAATAGCATTAGTGTAAGTGGCTTTACTGATGCTTCTACGATAAATTCAGCAATTAATGCTATTGATGTTGCAATAGAGAAAGTATCTTCACAAAGATCTGCACTAGGAGCTGTCCAAAATCGACTTGAACATACTATTAACAATTTGGACAATGCGGCAGAAAACCTTACTGCTGCCGAGTCTCGCATCCGCGATGTAGATATGGCAAAAGAAATGATGGAATTTACAAAGATGAATATACTTCAACAGGCTGCAACTGCAATGCTTGCTCAGGCGAATATGTTGCCGCAGTCGGTGCTTAAGCTATTAGGTTAATATAAAATCGATTTTTTGGGCATTTAACAAAGCCCCGGGCAACCCGGGGCTTTTGATATGGAATTTACTAACTTAGGAGGCAAAGTATGCAAAGAAAAATCCTGAAAGACTTAAAATCGTATCAATACGAGCATCCTTTTGACAAAAAAGCATTGGACCCTTTAAAATCCTACAAATTTCTCGAAACGCTTGTTAGAGCTTTTAATGCTCAAGGTATAGAAAGACTTCTTCGGATTCAGTATACGGGAAGCAATGTAAAGGTGAATGAAAGAAATTTTCCTGAAATTTACTATACATTATGTGAAGCCTGCAGCATCTTGGACATGCCTTTTGTGCCGAAGCTTTACATACAGTGGAGCTACGGGATAAACGCCATGACTGCTGGAGTGGAGGACCCTATAATAGTTTTGAATTCAGGGGCTGTTGACCTTCTTTCAAGGGAAGAGCTTTTATTCATCATAGGGCATGAGCTGGGACATATAAAGAGTATGCACGTTTTATACCACCAGATGGCGCAGGTTTTTCCGATACTCGGAGAAATAGTAGGCTCAATTACCCTTGGTGCGGGGAAGCTTCTTTCAACAGGGCTACAGATAGCCCTTTTAAACTGAGTGAGGATGTCGGAGTTTACCGCAGACCGCGCGGGGCTTCTTACCTGTCAGGATCCTAAAGTTGCAGCGACTGCTTTAATGAAGCTTGCGGGAGTGCCACAAAAATATTTTGACCGCATAAGGATAGATGAATTTATAAATCAGGTAAAGGAGTTTGAGGATTATGACTACGACACCCTCGATAAGGTTGCAAAGTATTTGAGCATAATGTGGCAGGACCATCCCTGGACGGTAATGAGGGCCTCCGAGCTTTTCAAATGGGTGGAAAGCGGAGGATATGAAGAAGTAATTAATAATTATGATGAAAAAACCGCATAAAAATTTACAAAATACCTTGATTACAAAATTTAAAATCAAGGTATTTTTTATTGGATAATGTCCACATTAGTTAATCCTTCTTTTGGCTAGGCGGTAGAAGAAAAATTAGGAAAATTTATATAACTATAGCGCGCTTGCAAATGGAACAATGCCTGCTTTATTAAATTACCTAATACTTTGTAGATGATTTTTTTTGAAAAAATGCTCGATATCTGGAGTTAATATGATAAAATATATTCAGAAAATTTGATTCAAATTTATTACCTTTTGCAAGGTGATAAAAATGGGAAAAGAAAGAATAAAAATAATCCAGGATTATCTGACAGAAGTTACAATTAAAGATGTAGAAGAATTATACAGAAATTTAGAAGATATTTATAATCAATTACTTCTGAAACAAAACATAGGGATTCAAAAGTGTTTTTGCGGAGGTAATGAAAATTTTCTTTCAGAATTAAAAAAGTCATTTTCAAAGGCAGTTGAGATAAATTTAATAGTATCATTTTTGCTGGAATCAGGGGTAAGATTGATTATCGAGGATTTAATTGAGGCAAAAAAGAGGAATTGTCCGATTAGAATTGTAACCGGCAGGTATTTAAATATTACACAGCCTTCTGCTCTTTATTTGATAAAGGATAGATTGGGAGATTATGTGGATTTTAATGAGAGATATGAAAAATGGACCCAACAATAAAATACTACGATGAAAATGCAAAGGCTTTTTTTGAAAATACCAAGGATGCGGATATGAAGGAAGTTTATGAGCTTTTTTTAAAATATTTACCCCCGGGGGCAAAAATCCTTGACCTTGGCTGCGGCTCGGGGAGGGACACAAGATATTTTTCGCAAAAAGGATATGATGTAACGGCAGTAGACGGCTCGATTGAAATGGTAAAGCTTTCAACTCAGTTTACGGGAAGGAAAACCCTCCATTTGACCTTTGACGAAATTAATTTTAATGAAGAGTTTGACGGGGTATGGGCATGTGCCTCGCTTTTGCATGTGCCAAGGAGCAAGATTGTCTGTGTAATTAATAAGATATATTCAGCCCTGAAAAAGGGCAGAATTTTCTATTCTTCTTTTAAATACGGCAATGGGGAAGAAATAAGAAACGGAAGATTTTTCAACAACTATGATGAAAAGTCCTTCAATGAGCTTTTAAAAAATCATCCTTATTTTACATTACTTGAAATGAAGGTTACCGGCGATGTTAGAAAAGGCAGGGAAAATGAAAAATGGTTAAACGTAGTTTTAAGAAAGGAGTAATTCAGATGGCAAATAAACCTATTATCGGAATAACAATGGGAGATCCGGCGGGTATTGGGCCTGAAATTGTGGTAAAAGCTCTGTCAAATAAAGAAATATATAAAAAGGTAAATCCTTTGGTAATAGGTTCAAAAAATATCATAGAAAAAGCTATTGAAATTACAAAGATAAAGATGGACATTATCGAAATAAAAGAGGATGAGATGAATACCTGGAGGGAAAAGGATTTTTATTTTGGTAAACTTTACATATTGGACCTAAATAATATAAGAGGTGATATACCTTTCGGGAAAATTTCAGCAGAGGCGGGAAAGGCCGCTTTTGAGTACATAAAAAAATCCATTGAGCTTGCTATGGAGGGGTTAATTGACGGAGTTGCCACCGCTCCTATAAATAAAGAAGCTATTCGTGCTGCGGGGATAAACTTTATTGGCCACACAGAAATTTTTGCAGAGCTGACAAAAAGCGAAGATGTTTTGACGATGTTTCAGGTGGATAAACTTCGCATATTTTTCCTTACAAGGCATGTATCCTTAATAAAAGCCTGCTCAATGGTGACGATGAATAATATTTATAAAACTTTAATTGCCTGCGATAAAGCGTTGAAAAATTTAGGGCTTATAAATGCGACGATAGCGGTAGCCGCCCTTAATCCTCACGGAGGGGAAAGGGGTCTTTTTGGGACTGAAGAAGAAAGGGAGATAATCCCGGCAATAAAGAAAGCCCGGGAGGAAGGGATAAGGGTGGAAGGGCCGGTACCTGCCGATTCCGTTTTTTACTGGGCAAGGCTTGGTTGCTATGATGCCGTATTATCCCTTTATCACGATCAGGGGCATATTGCCGCAAAAACGTTGGATTTTGAAAGAACCGTCAGCGTAACAACAGGATTACCTTTTATAAGGACTTCGGTGGATCACGGAACAGCATTTGATATCGCCGGAAAAGGAATAGCAAGCTCGGTTAGCATGGAAGAAGCCATAAAGGTTGCAGGGGAATATGCAAAGTTTTTTACCTCACCGTCTTTAAGATTTGATTAATTTTATCTATATTAAATTCATCGGGGTCAAATGAACCTCCTATCCATTGTAGCATTAATTTATGTTCCGGATGACGAGGGTTTTTTATTGCTTCAAGGAAGTTTTGATATCCCCAGGGGCCTCCTACATCTTCCGGAGGGCAGTTTCTTTTTCCTGCTATACATACAGGATATTTTATACCTTCTTGTGGTTCAAGCACTTTTTCAACAAAGATGTTGTGTTCCCAATTATCGCCAAAATCGTAAATATAGAGGAATCCATATCGCCAACCCTGAATTCATAAAGGTGGTATCCAGACCATCCCATTAAATACTGTATAATCGTATTTAGCTTATAAAATGTTATATCTTCTTTTACCAAAATCCTCCTCCAAACAGGAGGTTTTATATCTTTAAGAGTTATTTTCAACTGAAGGATTTTCATAATTTTAACTCCTTTCGTTTATTCAATGATATTACTATTTAAAATTATATAAAATCGAACAAATTCCTTCTACAAAAATTTTAGCTTTCAGTAAAAAGGATTTTAGAATTTAAAAAGAAAATATGATATACTATCAAAAAAGGTAATCTTTTGGCTTTTTAGGAGGAAAAAACAAATGGGAGTTTATAATCAGGATTATTTGCGGATGATAGCTTCACCGGAAGTAGTAAAAAGAGGCATCGCCTATTATGAATCAGGAGCAGTAAAAAACATTAAGCTTGAAGGAGAATTGCTTCATGCGGTTGTTAAAGGCAGTGAAGATTATGATGTTTTTTTACATATAGAAGGTAATTTTGTAAAAGGTTACAGATGTACATGCCCTGCGTATTTTCAATTTGATGGAGCCTGCAAACATGTGATTGCTGTTTTTTGCCATATTTTTGAAAATGGGCTGCCGGGGAAGAACAATAACAAACACAAAGCTATCAAAGAAGATAATTACATAGAAGATTATGTTTTATTGGAACTATTAAAAAATAGCAATAGCGAAATTAAAAAGCAAGAAGTAAGGGTGGAATACTATTTTGAGTTTAAAAAGTATAATGTACACGATTTTGTATGCAGCATGCACATGCGCATTGGGGATAAACGTTTATATGTGTTAAAGGACATAAAAGAGTTTATTGAAAAAATAGAAAATAATCTGCCCTTTAGTTTCGGTAAGTTATTCAATTTTAATCCTCTGCTCCATGAGTTTTCAAAAGAAGACGCCGAAGTGTTAAACATTATAAAAGAATTATATGGGATAGAACGCAGTATAACGATTTATAGTACTCCTAATGTTTTCTTAGAAGGAAAATACGTCAATTTAAATTACAATTTTTTAATGAGAGTTGCTAAAGCATTGGGGAATAAACCTGTTAACATGATAAGTCCCTTCGAAAAGGTAATAAGCTTTGAAGTTAACGATTTACCTTTCAATATTAAAATAGAAAAAAACAATGACGGTATATATGTTAAACCTGAAGGTGAAATGGGATCACCTTTGGATAGGGAAGAAATAATTATTTTAAAGGACGATAAGGTATATCTGTTAAATCATAATGAACAAGTATTTCCAATCGTTAAAGGTCTTTATTTAAAAGACCGGAATGAGTTAAAGTTTACAGGGGAAAATCAACATAAACTGTTTTCTGTATTACCTCGCTTGCAGGAATTTAAAAATATTGAACTTTCCGAAGACCTGAAACACGCGATAGAAAGGAAACCCCTTAAATTTAAAATGCATATCGAAGGGTATAAAAAAGGAATTGCTGTTGATGTTAAGTTTATTTACGGCGAGCAAGAGTTTAATCCTTTTACGAAGGAAAGTTTACCACATCTTATTGTAAGGGATTATGAAAAAGAAATGTATATTTTAAAACTTTTAGAAGACACCGGTTTTTCAATAGAAAGAGGAAGGGCAGTGCTTCAAAATGAAGAAAAGCTTTATATTTTTATAAAAGAAGTGCTGCCAAATCTTACTCAAATGGGGGAAGTTTATTACGCTTCTGATGTAAAGCATCTTTTTTCCATAAAAACACCAAAAATAAGGTCATCAATAAGTTATTTATATGGAAACCTTCTTGAAATAAAAACTGATTTTGAAGACATTGATGTGAGGGCGGCAGAGGAGATACTGCATTCAATTAAGGAGAAAAAGAAGTATTTTAGATTGAAAGACGGTTCTTTTATTTCTTTAGAAGAAAACCGTATTAAGAAATTGTCTGAGCTTTTGGAGGATGTATCAAGAGAAGATATAGAACAAAACAGGGTAAACCTTTCCAAATACCGTTTTTTAGGGTTTTTAAACAATGTAAAGGATAAATCAGATGTTCCTTTTGAGCAGGCAGAAGAGTTTGAAAGGGTTATTGATAATATTGTAAATTCAAAGCATCAAAAGATAGAGCCACCTGAAAGTTTAAAAGGGATATTAAGGGAATACCAGGTTACCGGGTTTAAATGGCTGAAGGTACTTGCAGAAAACGGGCTTGGAGGTATTCTGGCAGATGATATGGGGCTTGGTAAAACCCTTCAGGCGATAAGTTTTTTGCTTTCTGCAAAGGAGTCAAAAATTTCGCCTCAAACTTCCCTTATAGTTGCCCCTTCATCCTTAATATTTAACTGGGAAAACGAAATTGCAAGATTTGCGCCTCAATTAAAAACGGCGGTAGTGTCCGGGTCAGTTTTTGAAAGAAAAAAAGTAATAAAAAAACTTAATGAATATGATGTAATAATTACCTCGTATCCGCTTTTAAGAAACGACCTTGAATTTTATATCCGTCATAACTTTTACTGTGTTATATTGGACGAAGCCCAGCATATCAAAAATTTTGATTCCCTTAATGCAAAATCGGTTAAAAAATTAAAATCTAATGTCAGGTTTGCTCTTACAGGGACTCCTATAGAAAATTCCTTGGCGGAATTATGGTCAATTTTTGATTTTATAATGCCGGGCTACCTTTATTCTTATAAAAAATTCAATGAATACTACCAAAGGCCTATAGTAGAAGGAAATAATGAAGACTTAGAGGAACTTAAAAAGTTAATATCCCCTTTTATTTTAAGAAGAACCAAAAATGATGTTTTAAAGGAACTGCCGGAAAAAACAGAAACCACCCTAATGGTTGATATGACTCCCCAGCAGAAAAAAATCTACCTTTCATATTTAAAAAATATAAAAGGGGAGCTGGAAGAAAGGATAGAACGGGAAGGTTTTGAAAAAAGCAAAATGCATATTTTTTCAGGGCTTTTAAGATTAAGGCAGATATGCTGCCATCCGGCATTATTTATTGAAAACTATAAAGGGACCAGCGGAAAAATGGAATTATTGGAGGAATTGCTACAGGAATTGATGGACAGCGGCAGGAGGGTCTTAATATTTTCTCAATTTACCTCTATGCTTTCTTTAATAAGAAAAATGTTGGAAGAAATGAACATTAAATACGCCTATCTTGACGGGAACACATGTGTTAATGAAAGAAAAGTGATAGTAGATGATTTTAATAACGGCTGCGGACGGGTATTTTTGCTTTCGCTGAAAGCGGGAGGAGTGGGATTAAACCTCACATCGGCTGATACGGTTATCCACTTTGACCCCTGGTGGAACCCTGCCGTTGAAAATCAGGCCTCCGACCGGGCTCACAGAATCGGGCAGAAAAACAATGTGCAGGTTTTCAGGCTCATAACTAAGGGGACCATAGAAGAGAAGATAAATGAACTGCAGATGAAAAAGAAGGACCTTATCAATTCGGTGGTAATCGAAGGGGAGCTTTTCATAAACTCCTTAACCAAGGAAGAGTTGATGGAATTGTTTAGAATTTAGGGAAAGCAGCTTTAGAGCGTACAACTTCTCCTTCACGAATTCATCAAAAAACCTTAGGTAAAATGATAAGCTGCATAAGTTTAACTTATACGAAAAATACGGGGTAAAAGAGTACTGGATAGTAGAACCCGAAAACAAAATTTTAAATGTGTTTATTTTACAGGAAAACAAAAGATACGGACGGCCTGAAATATATACGCAAGATAACAAAGTAAAAGTTTCTATATTCGAAGATTTGATGATTGATTTAAAAGATATTTTTTAGAAATCATAGAAATGGAGGAATACGATACCCTCGATAAGGTTGCAAAGTATTTGAGCATAATGTGGCAGGACCATCCCTGGACGGTAATGAGGGCATCCGAGCTTTTCAAATGGGTGGAAAATGTTAAATCTACTTTTTAGTACAACATATTTTTATAAGTTCAAGTGAAACAGGTTATCAAAACTTATAAAACTATGTTAATATAGTTATAAAAGAGATCAATGCCTGGGGGAAAGTCTGAGCAATGAAAAATAAAGATAAAGTCTATAACATTTTGAAAGACCTGTCGAAAAATATAAATATTAAAGAGAAAAAAGGGCTAACCGCTCAAGAAATTGCAGATAAATTAAACTTAAAAAGAAATGTGGTAAGCCATTTATTAAATGAGCTTTGCAAGGAAGGCAAAGTAATTAAAATAAATACGCGACCGGTATATTTTTTGGATAAAGAAGTTTTTGAAGAGAAATCTAAGGAATTAAAGGAAATCACGAAAAACGGCGAATTAAACATTAAAATTTCTGCGGACGATCCATTTACAAAACTCATAGGATATAACGGGAGTTTAAAAACTCAGGTTAAACTTTGCAAATCTGCAGCCTCTTACCCTCCCAACGGACTGCCCATTTTGCTTGTAGGCAATACGGGAGTGGGGAAAAGCTATATTGCCCAGCTGATATACGAATACGCCAAATCCATCTCTGCAATTGATGAAAATGCCCCTTATGTGATTTTTAATTGTGCAGAATATTCCCATAATCCCGAGCTGTTATCCGCAAATTTGTTCGGATATGTAAAAGGCGCTTTTACAGGTGCTGAAAAGGATAAACCCGGTCTTTTGGAGGAGGCTGACGGCGGGTATTTATTTTTAGATGAAGTTCACCGGCTTTCTCCGGAGGGACAGGAAAAGCTTTTTTTGTTTTTGGACAGGGGAATTTTTAGAAGGCTGGGAGAGATGGGAAACTGGCGTACGGCAAAGGTGAGGTTTATATTTGCAACAACGGAAGACCCGGAACAAAGCCTTATAAAGACTTTTTTAAGAAGAATTCCTCTTATAGTAAATATTCCTTCCCTTCACGAAAGGCCGCTGCATGAAAAGCTTCAGATTATTTACAGGTTTTATAAGCAGGAAGCAAAAACCATAGGCAAAGATATACTGCTGAGTAAGCAGGTATTAAACGTTTTATTAAAAAATAAAATATCGGGAAATATCGGTGAACTCGTAAATATAATTAAATTCAGCTGCGCGCAGGCTTATAATTCTACCTGCAATACTCATGTGAAAGATAAGACAAATATGCTCAGGATTCATCTTTATGACTTACCCAAAGAATTTCAATATCATCCAGAAATTGTTAAAAGCAATGTTTACTTCAATTCAATGCTGATTTCCAGCAGCAAAAAAGATGAAGAATTAATCGTAAACAGCAATGAGCAAAGAGAAATCAATGAAATATTAAAAAGCATATTTTTACTTTTTGAAAAATATGAGAAGGGAAATATTGGAGAGGATGACTTAAAACGAGAAGCGCTAATACTTTTAAATGAATTTACGGATAAAGTCATTTTCAAAAACGAAAACACTTATTCGGATTCGGTGGTTTTCGGTGCGATAAAAAACGTCATAGAAAACGTTTTAAGTATACTCCAAAATATGTACGGCGTAAAACATTACGGAAATTCTGCGCTGGTAATTACTCATCTGATAAACTATATCTTAAATGAGCTTTACGACACGGATATTGAACAAAGTTTAAAAGTATTTAGAAAAATGGGGGCGTAAATTCTATGGATTTGATGACAAAATTAGAAAATGCCAAGAAGGTTCTTGATTATGCCCGTGGCTTAGAGAAAGTTTTTGCAGTAAAGCTAATTGAAACCCGGGATATTGTGGTGGACGAGAGGGTGCGTTTTCAGTGTTCTCATTCGGGATGCAGGGAATACGGCAAACGGCTGATGTGTCCTCCTTATGTACCGGAGGTGGATGATTTTAAAAAAGTGCTTTCAAACTACATAATGGGCATTTTAATCAGTGTAAAGGGAAGTTCGGAAGATGTTTTTCGACTTGCGGGGCTTTTACATGAAGCGGTATATAGTACGGAGAAAAAGGCTTTTTCCATGGGATTTCCCTTTGCTGCCGGATTAATAGGCGGCCCCTGCAGTCTCTGCGAAAAATGCCCCACCGGTGAAAACGCCAAATGCATAAAAAGGGAAAAAGCAAGGCCTTCTATGGAAGCTATGGGGATAGATGTTATAAAAACCTGTAAAAAAGTCGGTATGGAAATAGAATTTAAAGAAGGAGAGGTAACCTGGACGGGTCTTGTGCTATTGGATTAAAGGGGAAAAGTTGTGAAAAATAGCGATTTAAGGCAAAAACCGGAGAAAAACTCCGGCTATTATTTTTTTTATCCAAAAATCTAATGGAATTTCGTTTAATAATTTTTATTTTTATTTCGATAATCATTATAGAAAGCATAAAAAATTATAAAGGGTGATTTTTTGTGCGGGTAGAGGGAATAAAAGGTTCGGATTTTTCTTCGATGAAATCCGTTATAGAAACGGTACAGGCACCTCAGAAATCGGAGGAAGCGATAAAATCTATTTCATCAGAAAAAAATGATTTTACGATCAGAGATGAAGAAAAAGGAAATGAAGATTTTAAAAACCTTATCCAGGACTTAAAAAAGCTTTCTATTGAAATTAAAAACACCCGCTTTGAATTTGATATTCACGAGGCGACCAAAAGGGTAATAGTCAGGGTTATCGATAAAACCACGGATAAGGTAGTAAGTGAAATACCTCCCGAAAAATTCCTTGACCTTATAGCTGATATATGGAAACAGGTAGGGCTTATTGTGGACAAGAAGGTTTAATAAAAAGAGGTGAGTATATATGGTAGACAGCATTTCCAGGACGTTGAGAATAGGCGGTCTTGCTTCGGGAATGGATATTGACAAGATAGTTTCGGACCTTATGAAGATAGAAAGGCAAAAGGTGGATAAGCTCTACCAGCAAAAGCAGATCCTTGAGTGGCAGAGAGAGGATTACAGGAATATTAATTTAAAGATCAAAGCATTATACGATTCGGCATTCAATATGAAACTTCAGGGGACGTATTTGAAATATAAAGCAACGGTTTCCTACGACGATGGCACCGCTCCCGACAGTATATTTACCGCGACACCCGGAGCCTCAGCAATGCCGGGGACATATGAGGTAGAAGTTCAAACTATTGCAAAGGAAGCTATAGTATATAGCCAGGAACCAATTTCTAAAAGTCAGGATTCAAAAATTAACATTTATGCAAAATTAAGAGATGAAGTTTCAAAATTTGAGAACAATCCTTTTGAGAATGATATTTACACAATTAGTTTTACTATAAATGGTGAGGAATTTAATTACGATTTCAGCGATAGTGGGGCTCATAAAGACTATACATTAAACGATATATTAAATGATATAAATAAGAGAACTAATGCAAAGGTCAAAGCCTATTATGACGTTATAAGCGATAAAGTAGTGATAAAATCCAGGGAGACGGGAAGCAGTGCAAGCGTTAACATAGTGAATGTATCCGGAAATTTATTTGGTGATTCAAGTGCTTTAAAGATAAAAGAAGAAAATAAACTCGGACAAGATGCAACTATTTCTATTAAAAATTTAGATATAGCAGGTGAACCTATAACAATTACCAGACCCACGAACACCTTCACTATAGGAGGGATACAATTTAATCTGAAAAAAGAAGCACCTGGCAAGACGGCTACCCTCACCATCGAAAGGGATGTGGATACTGTAGTAGAGACAATAAAAAATTTTATAAACACGTATAACGACACCATAAGTTCTATAAATTCAAAACTGACCGAAGAAAGATACCGGGATTACCTGCCGCTAACCGATGAACAGAAAAAAGAATTGAAGGAAGACGAAATCAAAAAATGGGAAGAAAAGGCAAGGAGCGGCTTATTGAGGGGAGATACGGTTCTTTCCGGGCTGGTAAACAAATTGAGACAAGCGGTATACGAAAGAGTAGAAGGACAGCCCTCTGATTTCGATACTCTGTTCGATGTGGGTGTAAAAACCGGTGGGTATTACGAAAAAGGAAAGTTGTATTTGGACGAAGCAAAGCTAAAAGAAGCAATCAGTAAAAACCCCGAAGCGGTGGCAGGCCTTTTTACAAAAGTTGTTTCCAGCATTTACGATATTGCAAAAAGCGGAATGGACAGTATAACGAAAAAGGCAGGAAGTTCCAACCAGTATTTTGATAACAGCTTGATAGCTCAAAACATTCGTAGCTTAAACGATAGGATTTCTAAAATGGAGGAGGATTTAAAAAAGGTAGAGGATCGCTACTGGAAGCAGTTCACCGAAATGGAAAAAGCGATACAGTCCATGAATCAGCAAAGCATGTGGCTGGCAAGCCAATTGGGTTTATACCAATCGCAGTAAGGAGGTAAAAAATATGATCAATGCTTATCAACAATACCAGCAGAATGCTATTTTGTCTTCACCACCGGAAAAACTTGTTTTAATGCTCTACGAAGGGGCACTGAAATTTTTAAAACTTGCAAAAAAATCCATAGAAGAAAGAAATTTTGTGGAGGCTAACAACAATATAATAAGGGTAGAAGATATAGTGATAGAGCTTAATATGAGCCTTGATATGAACTATGAGATTTCAAAGAATTTAAGAAGCCTTTATAATTTTATTTACGAAAAATTGATTCAGGCGAATATAAAAAAGGATGCCAGGATACTGGAGGAAGTGGAAGGGATTTTAATTGGTTTGAAGGAAGCATGGCAGGAAGCCTACCTTGAAGTCATGAAAACAAAGAAGGCCGCTCTTTGAAAAAAAGCCGGTGTAATCTGCCGGCTTTTTGCATTATAATAGATTTATGATGGCATTAAATTAAATGGCGGGAAAGGGAAATTTATGGAAGAATTAATGAATTTATTACAACAAAAAAAAGAAAATTTAGAGGAGATTTCTTCGGTTACCAGTAAAATGAAAAATGCATTGCTTTTTGAAAATGTGGAAGAATTTATATTGTTATTGGATAAAAGGCAGGGATTGATGGATATTTCTGCTGATATCGATGAAAAAATATCAAAAAAAGGATTAAATGCTTTAGAAGATGAAAAAATAAATATTATGAAAAAAGAAATCTATGAAAAAGTTAACGAAATAATAAAAACGGATAAAGAAGTTTTAAATCTTGCAAAAATATTTCTAAATAATATAGAGAAAAAAATAGAGGATCTGAATTTAGCAAGAAATGTATCCAGAAAATATAATTCATTATATGATAAGGTAAATGATGAAGGTATTTTTATTGATAAGAAGGAATAAAAAATTTCTAAGAAATTCTATTTTTTCCTTGCTTTTTAAAAAGAATGGGTATATAATAGAGTAAGGCATTCTAAAGGGATTATTTTTTCGATGCTTTGCGTAGGCAAAGGACCGGAAAAAGGTACTCTTAGGAATGCCGGAGAATCTTATTAATAAGTGAGGGGTTATTTAATGGCATTCCAGGACAAAGTGTTAGTATGTAAAGACTGCGGGAAAGAATTTGTATTCACCGCAGGGGAACAGCAGTTCTATGCTGAGAAGGGCTTTGAAAACGAGCCTTCAAGGTGCAAAGCCTGCCGTGACGCAAGAAAGGGCAGAACAAGAAACGAACGCGAATACTCGAGGAGAGAAGGCGCAAAAACACTTTACGATGCGGTTTGCGCTGAGTGCGGTGCACCTACAAAGGTTCCCTTTAAGCCAAGAAACGACAGACCTGTCTACTGCAGCGAGTGCTTCCAGAAGCATAAGGCTGTTCGCGCTTAAATAGGGAGAACAAAAGGGTTCGGGAAATTCCGGGCCCTTTTATTTTTTTATAATTTGTTTATGTACAAAATATTTTCAGAAAAATAAAATTTTATTGGAGCTATTGCAATATTATACATTTGCAATTATAATTATACTCATCAAGCATATATATAAATATACAAGAATATAAATAAATATACAATTATTAAGTTTAGGAGGAGAATTATGAAAAAGCACTTTAAAATTACGGCTTTATTGATGGTAATTTTACTTATGGCGACGGTTTTATTCGGATGTGCCCAAAAAGAAACTTCACAAAACAATCAAAGCCAGCAGCAAACAAATCAGCAAAACAATAACTCAAATCAACCGGTAGATACGGTAGAAGCCATAAAGAAAGCTGGGAAATTGGTGGTAGGTACCAGTGCGGATTATCCGCCTTTCGAATTTCACGATATTTCTTCGGGCAAAGACGTCATAGCCGGTTTTGATATTGATCTTGCTGAAGCTATTGCAAAGGAACTGGGGGTAGAACTGGAAATAAAGGATATGTCCTTTGATACTATAATTTCAGCAGTTTTAACGAAAAAGGTGGATATGGGAATAGCTGGATTCACTATAACCGAAGAAAGAAAAAAGAGCGTAAATTTCTCCATACCCTATATTCAGGGTGGACAGCAGATTATAACGTATAAGGGCAGCGGTATAACCGGCAAAGATGATTTGAAAGGCAAAACGGTGGGAGTTCAGCTCGGGACAACCGGAGAAGAAATTGCCAAAAAGATAGAAGGAGCAAAACTCAAGCAGTTTGACAAGGTAGATACGGCGGTTCTTGACCTTCTCAACAAAAAGGTGGATGCGGTTATTGTGGATTTTGCGGTAGCAAAAGCCTATGCATCCCAGAACTCGGATAAACTGGAACTTGTAGGAAATTTGCTCGATGATGCGGCTAAAGCGGTAGTTTTAAGAAAGGAAGACGAAAAACTGCTGGAAGTGGTGAATAAGGTCATCACCGACCTGAAAAATAGCGGTGAACTGGATAAGATGGTTCAAAAGTGGTTTGTGGAATTTAAGCCAAAACAGTAAAATTGAAAAAATTAATGAAGGGCTCAAGGGGAGCCCTTTGCCTTTGAAAGGAGATAAGGATGAAAAATCTGGATTTTACAATAGTACTTCCCTACATTACACTTTTTATTCGCGGCTCATTAATAGCAATTGAAATTACTGCCCTGGCGGTCATGATGGGCGTGGTAATAGGAACCTTTGTGGGAATGGGTAAGATGTCCCGGATTTTCATTATCCGCGCATTATGCACCGTATACGTTGAAGTTATAAGGGGAACACCTTTGCTGGTGCAGATATTGATTTTTTACTTTGGTTTGCCTCAGCTTACAGGGTATTCTCTGTCGGAATTCCCCGCTGCGGTGATAGCGCTGGGTATTAACAGCGGAGGGTATGTAGCGGAAATTGTAAGAGGCGGAATACTGGCGGTGGATAAGGGACAGATGGAAGCTGCCAGGTCCCTGGGCATGAGTTATGCCCAGGCCATGAGGTATATAATCCTTCCTCAGGCGTTTAAAAAGATTATACCGCCCCTCGGAAACGAATTTATTACCCTTTTAAAAAATTCTTCTCTTGCAACTACAATTGGCTTTCCGGAGCTGACCAGGGCAGCCCAGGTGGTGGCGGGAAACACCTACAGGCCATTCGAACCCTATATTACTGCAGCACTATTTTACCTAATTATGACTTTGAGCTTTACCCAGTTACTCGGGGTAGTGGAAAGGAGGCTTGCCAGGAGTGATTGAAATTAAGGATGTCCACAAGTATTTTGGGAAATTAGAGGTATTAAAAGGAATAAGCAATACCATCAACAAAGGAGAAGTAGTGGTAATTATAGGTCCATCGGGATCGGGCAAAAGCACCCTCCTTCGCTGCCTCAATATGCTGGAAGAACCCACAAAAGGTGAAATTTGGATTGAGGGAAAGCCTTTAAACCATAAAACGGTGGATATAAATAAAGTGAGACAGGAAGTAGGAATGGTTTTTCAGCATTTTAACCTTTTTCCTCACAAAAAGGTGATTGAAAATATAACCCTTGCTCCGATAAAGGTAAAGAAGGAAAATCCGGAACAGGCCAGAGAAAAAGCATTAAAACTTCTTGAAAGGGTAGGATTGAAGGATAAAGCGGAGTGTTATCCTGCATCCTTGTCGGGTGGACAAAAACAAAGGGTAGCAATAGCAAGGGCTCTTGCCATGAACCCGAAGATTATGCTTTTTGATGAACCTACTTCAGCCTTAGATCCCGAAATGATAAAAGAGGTACTGGATGTAATGAAGGATTTGGTCCAGGACGGCATGACGATGGTAGTGGTGACTCATGAGATGGCCTTTGCAAGAGAAGTGGGGGATAGGGTAATTTTTATGGATGAAGGAGTTATAGTAGAAGAAGGTACTCCCGATGAAATTTTTGAAAATCCGAAAAATCAAAGGACAAAAGAGTTTTTAAGCAAAATACTGTAAATTTATATACACCCCTCCCGTAATTGGAAATGCCCGGGTTTACGCCCGGGCAAAAATCTTTATAGCAACATTTCCTTCGATTTATAAAGATAATAAGCCATGATAAAAGAGGACGCTAAGAGAACTAAAGCAAATATTGGCGGCACTATTACAAAAAATTTGGCTATGTCAACGGGTTTCCCGAGGGTATGGGCGGTATCAGCAACAACCTTTTGAAAGTTTAAAGCCGCATTTATTCCAAAGCGGATCCATAGAGCCGCAACCCCTAGGGCAACGGGAAATATCATCATTGCCATTTTAAATCCGAAAATCCTTCGCCTTTTAAGTCCATTAAGGCCCAGAAAAATAGGCACTAAAAATAGCAAAGAAAAGGCGCCTCCTAAGAACTGGGGAGAAAGGCCGATAAATAGCGCTGACGTAAGCGCAAAAAGGCGAATTCCCGTATTTAAAGGTTTCAGGAGGTCTTTAAAATCAAAGTATGCAGCTCTGATATAAAGTAAAAAGGATAGAATGTATTTTTCTTTTTCCTTTGCGTCAATATTTTTTGATTTTAATTTTTCCAGTAAATCTTTACCCTTAACGGTAATCCCCTGATATACCTTCTTTTTTTCCTCTCCCGCTATCTCTTCTTGATTAATTTTTTCATACCTTTGTTTCTGGACAGCAATATCCTTTAGTATTTTTTCCTTTCTTTTTTCAGGGATATTTAACTTTGATAAAGCATTTTCCAGGGATTCGAGTATTTCCAGAACAGGATTATGTGAGTTTTTCAAAAAAATATTCACCCTTTCATATGTTGTAACGCATTTTTATTTCTTAGAAAAAATTTATTATTAAATCTCCTTTGTGTCAAGATGAAGTTGTAATTGAAGCTTATTAACAAAAATAATTTAACCAAAATTAAAAAAATGAATCTAAAAAAATAGTATATAAAATAAATTAATATTTTTTTAACAAAAAGGAATATTTAGACAAATCAAGAATATATTTAATATAGAGGAATGTAATTCCGCAATACGAAATAATATAAAGACTCACGGTAATATGTCAATACCCGAAAAATGGAAATAAAAAATATTCAGATGAAAAAAGACAATAATACCCCTTACCAACCTATATGGAAAAAGTTGGCATACAAAGAACTACTAAGTTTTG